>CAKVKI010000139.1 GCA_934754975.1 uncultured Alistipes sp.
GCGCCCAGCCGTGTATTGGCCAGCCGGATAAGGTTGGCGCCCATTCCGGGAACCAGCAGGGCCGTGTAGTCGCCTTTCGAAAACTCGACGGCCCGCATCCCATGCCAATCGACACTGCGGAGCATCCTAGAGCAGTTTCTCGATCTTCGCCGCGAGCGCGTCCTTCGACGCAGCGCCTACCTGCTTGTCGACCAGCTCGCCGCCCTTGAGGAAAATGATGGTCGGGATGTTGCGCACGCCGTATTTCATCGTGATCTCATCGTTCTCCTCCACGTCGCATTTGCCGATCAGCACGCGGCCTTCGTATTCGGCGGCGAGTTCGTCCACAATAGGGGCGATCGTACGGCACGGACCGCACCATTCGGCCCAAAAGTCGATAACGACGGGGAGCTGCGATGAGATTACTTCCTGAAAATTGTCTTTCGTGATTGCTAAAGCCATAATTATAAGTTTTAAAATGTTTTTATGCGATGGAATATTTTATTTCATTATCGTCCAGATACGAAACCAGCGACTGCGTCAGGCTCACCTTGTGGCTCTTCGAGAAGAGACTGAGCGAAACATGCGCTTCGCGGTCGATCACGCTGATCCGGAAAAGGGTTTCGCCCTTTGCCTCCTTTACCTTCTCCGTCAATTCGCGTACCAGCGTCGGCGTCACCTCCTCGACGGGCAGCAGGACGTTCATCTCCTTAATCATCGTATCGCGCATCTCCGAGAGCTGCACCATCGAAATGATCTTGAATTCCAGCTCTTTGTCATTATAGAGTTTGGGCTGTACCCGTCCCCGGACGAAGAGAAAATAATCCGGGAAAAGGTATTTGCGGAAATTCTCGTAATCCTTACTGAACAGCGCGAATTCATGCGTGCCGTTGTAGTCCTCCAGCACGAACTTGCCCCAAGGTTTGCCGGTTTTGGTGATGAGGTTCTGCACACTGACGACCATACCCGCCACGGCGATCTCCTGTCCTTTGAGCGTTTCGAGGTTTTCCAGCTCCGTAAGCTGGGTCTTGCACATGTGGTTGATGATGACCTTGTAGTCGTCGAGCGGGTGCGCCGAGAGGTAGAGACCGATCATCTCGCGCTCCTTGGCGAGCGTTTCGAGCTGACTCCAATCGGCGCATGCGGGCAGTACGGGACGCTGGATGTCCACATGTCCGCCGCCGCCGAAGAGACTCTGCTGGGCATTGTTCTTCTCGGCCTGGAAACGCTGTCCGTAACGCATCAACTGCTCGATGAAGGTCACGCCCGTATTGTCCCGCGCATCTGCGCCGAAGAATTTGCCGCGGTGGAATCCCGATATCGAGTCGAAGCCTCCGGCATACGCCAGATTTTCGAAACACTTGCGGTTTACGGCCGAGAAGTTCACGCGCTCCATCAAGTCATATATGTCTTTGAACCGGCCGTTGGCGTTGCGCTCCGCGATGATGCTCTCCACGGCGGCTTCGCCGACGCCCTTCACGGCCCCCAGTCCGAAGCGCACGTCGCCCGACTTGTTGGACGAGAAGGTACGCATCGAGTCGTTGATATCAGGACCGAGTACACGGATTCCCATGCGTTTGCACTCGTTCATGTAAAGCGTGAGCTGCTTGATATCCGCGAGGTTTCGGCTCAGCAGGGCCGCCATGAACTCCGAAGGGTAGTGGGCCTTCAGGTAGCCGGTCTGGTAAGCGACATAGGCATAGCAGGTCGAGTGCGACTTGTTGAAAGCATAGGAGGCGAACGCCTCCCAGTCGCCCCATATCTTGTCGCAGATCTTTTCGTCGTGTCCGCGCTGCTTACATCCTTCGATGAACTTGGGTTTCATCTTGTCCAGCACGTCGCGCTTCTTCTTGCCCATCGCCTTACGCAGCGTGTCGGCCTCGCCGCCCGTAAAGCCGGCGAGTTTCTGCGACAGCAGCATGACCTGCTCCTGATAGACCGTAATGCCGTACGTGTCGTTGAGGTACTCCTCCATGTCGGCGATCTCGTAGGTCACGGGTTCCTGCCCGTGCTTGCGGGCGATGAAGTTGGGAATATACTCCATCGGACCGGGCCGGTAGAGGGCGTTCATGGCGATCAGGTCCTCGAAACGGTTGGGCTTCAGGTTGCGCAGGTGCTTTTTCATACCGGGGGACTCGAACTGGAACAGGCCGGTCGTGTCGCCGCGGGCGAATACTTCGTAAGTCGGGGCGTCTTCGAGCGATATGTCGTCTATATCCACATCGGCGCCGTGTACCGCCTTGATGTTCTCCACGGCATCCTTGATAATCGACAGCGTACGCAGGCCCAGGAAGTCCATCTTGATCAGGCCGACGCTTTCGACCTCCTTGCCCTCGAACTCCACCACGTTCAGCTCGGCATCCTTGGCAATGGCCATCGGCGCGAACTTTTCGAGGTCGTCCTGGCCGATAATCACACCGCAGGCATGCACGCCCGTCTGGCGGATCGAACCTTCCAGCTTCTCGGCGTATTTGAGCGTGTTGCGGATCAGCTGGTTGGGCGATTCGCGCTCGGCGGCCAGTTCGGGGGACTCCTTGTAGACGAAATCGAACGGCGTCTCGCCGTGTTTCTTGTCGGGCGTAACCTTATCGGGCACCAGTTTCGAAAGGCGGTCGCTCTCCGAAAGGGCCAGTTTCTGCACGCGGGCGACGTCCTTGATGGCCATCTTGGGGGCCATCGTGCCGAACGTCACGATCTGGGCCACGCGCTTCTGGCCGTACTTCTGCACACAGTAGCGCAGCACGTCGGCGCGGCCGTCCTCATCGAAGTCCACATCGACATCGGGGAGGGAAATACGCTCGGGATTGAGGAAACGCTCGAACAGCAGGTCGTATTTCAGCGGGTCGATATTGGTGATCTTCAGACAGTAGGCGACTACCGAACCGGCGGCCGAGCCACGTCCGGGACCTACCGAGACGCCCATTTCACGCGCTGCGCGGATGTAGTCCCACACGATCAGGAAGTAACCCGGAAATCCCATCCACTCGATCGTACTCAGTTCGTATTTGATACGCTCTTCGGTCTTTTCGTCCAGCACCTCCCCGTAGCGCGCGTGCGCGCCCTTGTAGGTCAGGTCCTTGAGGTAGCAGTACTGTTTGGCGACCATCAGCCGGTCTGCCTGCTCCTTGTCGCCGGCGACCAGCTCTTCGAGTTCCGGAATGGTGCCGCAGGCATTGATTTTCGCCAGCAGCTCCTCGTCCTCAATCTTCTTGACGAACGATTCGCGCAGTTCGCCGAGGTCGATCGGGAAATCCTCCGGCGGCGGGAAGTTGGGCATCAGCGGGGCGTGCGTCAGTTTGTAGTCCTCGCACTTGCCGGCTATTTCGAGCGTGGTGGCAAGCGCTTCGGGATGCTCCGGAAACAGCGCCGCCATCTCCTCGGGCGACTTGAGATACTCCTGGAAGGTATAGCGCATACGCTTCGGATCGTCCAGGTCGCGGCCCGTATTGAGGCATATCAGGTGGTCGTGCGCCGCGGCGTCCTCCGCGAGAATGAAATGTACATCGTTCGAACAGATATACTTGACGCCGTATTTGGCGGCCAGTTCCAGAATCGCCTTATTGACGCGCAGCTGATTCTCGTACACGTCCGCATCCTTCTGCGGATCGCCCGAAGGGTGCAGCTGCAGTTCGAGGTAATAGTCTTCGCCGAAGATGCTTTTGAACCACTGCACCACGCGCTCGGCCTCCTCCATGTCGTTGTGCATGATGGCCTGCGGCAGTTCGCCGCCCAGGCACGCCGAACAGCAGATCAGCCCTTCGTGATATTGTTCGATCAGCTGCTTGTCGATACGCGGCTTGTAATAGAATCCCTCGGTAAACGAGTAGGAGACCATCTTGCAGAGGTTGTGATAGCCTTCGAGGTTCTTGGCCAGCAGGATCAGGTGGTCGCCGGCTTTCTCGTCCTTATCCTTCTCGAAGCGGTTTTTCACTACATAGACCTCACAGCCGAGGATCGGCTTGATCCCGGCGTCCGTGGCCGTGTCGTGGAAATTCTTGACCCCGTACATGTTGCCGTGGTCGGTAATGGCGATGGCATTCATGCCGAGGGCCTTGGCGCGCTTGACGAGCGGCTTGATGGCGGCGGCGCCGTCGAGGATCGAATACTGGGTATGTACGTGCAGATGGACGAAATCGGGCATGGTTGTAACTCCTGTTTTTATTGCTGAACAAAGATAACGATATTTCCGCAGATTTCGTGGCAGGGCTATTGCATTTTATCAACAAAATGCTTAACTTTAGATATCCAACCAATACCGAGAAATTATGCAAGACGAAACCCTGGTTGTATTAGCGGAATACAACACCATCACCGAAGCCGAGATAGCCAAATCTATGCTCGACAGCGCAGGTATCTGGTCGATGATCCGCAACGAATATATGTCGGCCATTTACCCCATAGGCACCATGCCCGCGCAAGTCGTCGTCCGCGAGGAAGACGCAGAGAAAGCCAAAGCGATGCTGCGGCACAGATAAGATGAAAAGAGCTTCCGGAGACGCCGGAAGCTCTTTTTTATTGCCGGGATCATTTGCCCCGTCACTGCCGGAGATCATCCGTCCCCGCCGGGCGGGAACGGATCCGCCGGTGCGGATGCCGCTATTCGATCGTCCCCAGGAAATTGACCCCGTATTCGTAAGCGGTCCGCTGGGGCACGCCGCGCACCTTGCGGGGCGTCCATTTGCCCTTGCTGCTCCTGATGACGCGGATCATTTCGCGCGACAGCTTCTCGTCGGGCGATTTAATCACTTCCCCGATGGTGATCTTGCCGTCGGGTTCGACGTAGAAGCGCACGCGCACGACGCCTTCGCCTTTCACGCCGCGATTCGTGAACCGGTCGTCATAACGCAGGCGCGGCGAAGCCCATTCGTGAAACGTCTTGTCGGGATCGCCGCCCAGAAAGAGCAGCGGATCGGCGTCCTGCTTCCTGGCGATCTTCTCCACCGGCAGGCGCATCGTCAGCCGCCAGTTATAGGTCGTCGGCTTCCCGTCCTTCATCGCCGGAGTCCATTTCTCCAGCCGTCCCAGCGCCTCCGTCATAATTTCGCGCGTGCGGGGCGTCGCCGGCTCCACGCCGACCGAATCCCGTCCCTCGCACGTATTGTCCAGAAACCGCCACTGCGTCACATTCCCCGCTTCATCGACCGTAAAGCCGACGGCGACCTGCGACGAAAGTTCGGCCGCGGGCGTCTGCGCCGCATCGACGATCTTTTCGGCCTCGCCGATAAGGCGCGCCATAAAACGTTTCGCATCCGCCCCCTGAAAACGGGGCGGTACGATCTCCTGGGCCGCAGCGCCGCACCACACGGCGAGCGCCGACAAACAGATCGCTATTCGCTTCATACTCCTATTGTTTTTAAGGTCATTCGTTCCAAATCCGCCACGAAGCCTCAGCCTGTTCGCGCAACATCGTTTCGCCGTTGAGGATATGCGCCCCGCGCTGGCGTCCGTAGTCGAGAAACTGCGTCAGGGGCGGATTATAGACCAGGTCGAGCAGGTAGTACCCGGGCGTCACGAACCCGTAGGGAATCCGCGGCGCGGCATCGACGGCAGGGTAGGTCCCCACGGGCGAAGCATTGATGATCAGGCGGCTCCGCTCCACGACTTCGCACGGCAGATCGTCGTACGTATAGTTGCCTTTCGCCGTGTCGCGCGACACCAGGTCGAACGGAATTCCGCGCTCGGCCAACACATACTGCACGGCCTGCGAAGCGCCGCCCGTCCCCAGCACCAGCGCATATTCGGGCTGTTCCCCGCCCAGCAGTTCGTCGAGCGAGGCGCGCAGTCCGACCACATCCGTATTATGGCCCGTCAGAGAGCCGTCGGCCGCACGGCGCACGCAGTTCACGGCCCCGATCATCCGGGCGTCGTGGGAAAGAGTGTCGAGCAGCGGCATCACCTCGCGTTTGTAGGGAATCGTGACATTGAAGCCGCACAAGTCGGGCGTCCGGGCCAGCAAGTCCTCCAGTGCGCCTATTTCCGGCAGTTCATACAGCGCATAGACGCAGTCCTCAATTCCTTCCTGCTCGAATTTGGCGGCGAAATAGGCGGCCGAAGCCGAGTGCCCCAGCGGGCGGCCGATCAGTCCGAAACGACGCATGGTTTACTCCTCCCGTTTTTTCACGATGATACGGGCCGCCAGCTCGATGCAGTAGATCACAAGGAATCCCACGACGCAGAGTACGACCGCCTCGCCCAGCAGGGCGTCCTGCTGCGTAAGGGCTTCGAAACGGCCCGGAGCGACGTTGCTTTCGACCAGCGGCATGATCTTGCCGTGGCTGTCCGTATAGGTCTCGACGACCTCCTTCCACGGCCACACCTTGTTGAGCGAACCGACCATAAAACCCATAAGCACCGCGACCGTCACGTCGTGCCAATGCTTCAGCAGCCACGAAAGCAGGTGCGAAAAGCTGATGATACCCGCCGCCGCGCCCACGACGAAAATCAGGATAACGGGAACGTTCAGGTCGCCCACGGCCTGCATGATGAACTGATACTTGCCCAGCAGCAGCAGGATGAAGGCGCCCGAAATCCCGGGCAGGATCATTGCGCAGATGGCGATCGCACCGGACAGCAGGATAAACCACCACGTATCGGGCGTCTCGGTAGGCGTGGCGACGGTGATCCACCACGCCGCGGCCACACCGATCAGGCACGCGGCGACGGTCTGCACCCTCCAGCGTCCGATTTGTTTGGCCACCAGCAGCGCCGATGCGATAATCAGGCCGAAGAAAAACGACCAGATGGCGATCGGGTGGTTCGTAAGCAGGTAGGTCATCAGTCGCGCCAGCGAGAAAATCGCGATGCCGATGCCCAGCAGTACGGGCAGCAGGAAGCGGCCGTTGATATGCCGCCAGAATTCTTTCAGCCGCAGCGTGCCGAGCAGCCGCAGAGCGGTGGCGTCGACGCTTTTGATCGACTCGATCAGTTCTTCGTAGATGCCCGAAATAAAGGCGATCGTGCCGCCCGAAACACCGGGAACGACGTCGGCCATGCCCATAGCGCAGCCTTTGAGCGTAAGTAACAGATATTGGGTAAACTTCATATTTCTGAATTTAGCCACAAATATAATAAATTTGCGGGAATCGGGCACTCTCCGTAAAATAGATGCACGATCACGGAAAATTCCATAATCGTGCATCTGTTT
>CAKVKI010000140.1 GCA_934754975.1 uncultured Alistipes sp.
GAGATCATCTACGACCGTAAACGCAGTATCGAAGAGTCGATCAAATGCCGCGTTTCGAAAGTACTCAAGCATATCGACATGCCGACGATTCTCTTCTTCCTCGGTATCCTGATGTCGGTGGCCGCACTGCAGAGCGCGGGCGTGCTGACCGACGTGGCGAACTGGCTCGACAAACAGGTACACGAGGTCTTCACGATCGCGGGCGTCATCGGCGTGCTTTCGTCGGTGATCGACAACGTGCCGCTGGTGGCCGCATGTATGGGCATGTACCCGGTCATGGACACAGCGGCGGTTGCGGCGAGCGCCGATCCGGCCTACATGCAGTCGTTCGTACAGGACGGACTGTTCTGGCACCTGCTGACCTACTGCGCAGGCGTGGGCGGCAGCCTGCTGATTATCGGTTCGGCAGCGGGCGTCGTGGCGATGGGGTTGGAAAAGATCAACTTCGCGTGGTATTTCAAGAAAATTACGCTGCTGGCGTTCGTCGGCTATCTGTCGGGCATTCTGGTTATCCTGCTCGAACACCTGCTGATCGGGCTCTGACCGGACTAGGGCATACGAAAAAAAGCGCAGGGAATTTTCCCCTGCGCTCTTTTTATACAGCCCGTTTATACGGACCGCTAATTATCGGCCGGCCGTTTTCCGGGCTGAGCGTTCTCCGCAAGGAACGGCGAATACATCATCAGCGCGTCGTTGCGGGTGACGTACTGCACATCGACGCAGCGGCCTTCGGCGTCGTACACCTCGCGGTAGAGTTTGTTGTGGCGGCTGTATCCGCCCCAGTATTCGCTCGTCATACAGTGGTCCCGTTCGACCACGCGGTAGGAGTATTCCGGCCGCCGGTCGGCTCGCCATTCCCCCTCAAGAAACTCCTCGCCTACGGTGACATGCAGGCGGAAAGTCGTCTGCGTGTCGTTGCGGATCATCAGGTCGCGGTAGGGATAAACACAGGTCGCGCCGCTCCCGAAAGGCTGGGTGCGGCCGCAGTCGGGAAATACGTCGTACGAATGGCGGTAACGCTCGGCAACGGTCAGCGGCGTATGGAGCGTCATCCAGAAAATCAGGTTGGACATCTGGCAGAGTCCGCCGCCGACCCCGGGGCGGAACGTGCCGCAGAAAAGGACGATGCCGTCGAGATAGCCCTTGCGGCGGGAGGGACGTCCGATCAGCCGCCAGTAACTGAATGTCTCGCCCGGACGCAGCACCACGCCGTCGAGACGCGCCGCGGCCAGTTTAAGGTTGGTAATCTTGTTGTATTGGTACTGCATATCGACGTCTTTCAGCTTACGCAGCAAAGGCGTTCGGTGCCGGAAGTGCGGATAAGCGCAATTCGGGGAGGAGGATTTACGGGCGAACCGCAGGCCGCCGAAGTACCACAGTCCGTAACGCAGGCAGGTATACCAAATACGTCCGCACCAAAGACGGAAGCGGGTTCGCGGAAGCGGTTTAGCTACTCCTTCGTCCATGGTCAGCGCAGTTTGGCCATGAACTTCTCGCGGTCCACGACATAACGGATATGCACGCCCTCGCCGATCATCCCTTCGGCATCGCGCGCGCCGACGTTGAAAGTCAGCTTGCGTCCCTCGACTTCAGTCAGCACGGCCGTCGCGGTGATTCCGGCGCCCAATCCCGAAGGCTTGATATGGGTGACGTTCATTTCCGCCCCTACGGTCGTCGAGCCGTCGGGCAATGCGGCCGCCACGGCTTTCATGGCGGCGTTTTCCAGCAGCGCCACCATCGAGGGCGTGGCGAATACGGACAGGTCGCCCGATCCCATCGCGGCGGCCGTATTTTCGTTCGTTACCGTAGTGCGGCTCTGGGCCGACAATCCTTTTTCGAGCATAATATCGTTGTTGTTCATTCCGTTTAACCGATAAATAATTACCTTCGCAAAGGTAACAATTTTTTACGGACATGAAAAAGTGGTTTCTGCTTCTGATAACGCTGGCTGCCGCACTCGCCGAAACGCGGGCGCAGGGAGGCCGCGGCTTCTGGCATCAGGAGTGGACCGTGGAAAAGGGCGACTCGGTGCCGCTGGTGCATATCCTCCCGGTTTACGTATTCAGCCGCCCGGTGGACCTGCGCCGCTACCGCAAACTGGTAGATGCCGTGAAGAAGGTCTACCCCATCGCCCGGATCGCCAAAGCCAAGATGGCGGCAATGGAAGAGGAGTTGTGCCGCCTGCCGACGAAGAAGGCGCAGAAAGCCTATATCAAGCAGGTTTACAACGAAATCAAGGAGGAGTATACGCCGGTGCTGAAACACATGACCCGCACACAGGGCAAAGTGTTGCTGAAGCTGATCGACCGTGAAACGGAATACACGGCGTACGAGGTGCTGAAGGAGTTCCGGCGGCTTCGTGGCGGGATTCTGGCAGGGCGTGTCGCGTATCTTCGGGCAAAACCTCAAGTCGGAATACGACAAGCAGAACGAAGACAGGATGATCGAACAGATCGTAATTTATTATGAGGCCGGACTGCTACGATAACCCTTTCGAATAAATTACGACCTGTCCGGCCGCAAAGCGGCCTTCATACGGACAATCCCCCGAAATCCCCCTTTGAAAAGGGGAACTCGTATTTTTTGAGGTATGAGGCCGGGCTGCTCAGATAGCCGCCGCTTTTGCTAGAAGTTGAACGACAGGCCCACGCCTATGCCCATATAGGAGCGGGTCGGGCGGAAGGCTCCGTATCTGAATCCGAAATTATCGGTAATATAACAATGGTAGGTGAAATCTCCGTAGAGGTTGAACCGCCAGATGGGGATGATAAGCCGCGCACCGACATCGAAAGTACAGCTGAAGCGGTGTTTGACGAGAAATCCCCCGTCATAGGGCGGAAGGCTCAGCGGCCCGAACATCATGCCCGGCGTGAAACCCGTATGCACTTCGAACGCCGAAGGGAGAATCGCGAACAGCGTGGTGAGGAACGCACTGCCCCAGTCGGGTTTACTGTCCCCGTAATAATCGTTGTAATAGTAATCATTATTGTTCGGATAACCTTCGTCCCTGTTCCTGCGCCATGCCGACACCATACGTCCCGTCCGCCATGTAAACTGCATCGGGACCGAGTAGTAATCGACGACGTCGGAGTCCAGAAAGACATTCAGTCCCGTGCGGAAACCGATGTTGTAGTAATTGTAGCGGGCATAGTCGATGCTGAACGCCTGCAGGTCGGGAGAGGGATGGTTATTGCTGCCGAGATTGATCTGGGCGCCGTAACGGATGCCGATTTCGTTGCCGTAGGGCAGGCCCTTCGGCGGCTGCCATTCGTTGGTGTTCTGGGCCGCCCCGCTGACGCAATACAGAAGCGCGAGGAGTACCGCAAAAGCTGTTTTTTTCATAATGCACTGTTTGCTTCGGACACAAAGGTAGCACAATAGGCCGAACCTCCAAACATTTACGCCGGAAAGTACGGACAGCGGCGGCCGCGGCGCCGAAAATCGCCGCGCCCCTTGCTCTTTGTGAATTATTCGTTATCTTTGTGGGCAAAATTTCGCAGACCTATGTTTGAAAATTTAACAGATAAGCTCGAACGGTCGTTCAAGATCCTCAAAGGCGAAGGCCGCATCACAGAGATCAACATTGCCGAAACCCTCAAGGAGATCCGCCGTGCGCTGATCGACGCCGACGTCAACTACAAGGTAGCCAAGTCGTTCACCGACGAGGTGAAGCAGAAGGCGCTGGGACAGGACGTATTGAAGGCGGTGAAGCCCGGACAGATGATGACCAAGATCGTCCGCGACGCACTGGCCGAACTGATGGGCGGCACCGCGGAGGAGGTCCGGCTGGAAGGCACTCCGGCGGTGATTCTTATCGCCGGTCTCCAGGGTTCGGGTAAAACTACTTTTTCGGGCAAGCTGGCTTCGTTCATCAAGAGCAAAAAGGGCCGTCAGGTGCTGTTGGTCGCCGGCGACGTTTACCGCCCGGCCGCCATCGACCAGCTGAAAGTACTCGGCGGACAGATCGGCGTCGAGATATATACGGAAGAAGGCAACAGGAACCCGGTGCAGATCGCCGAGAACGCCATCAAATACGCACGCCAGCACTCGTTCAACGTCGTGATCGTCGATACGGCCGGACGCCTGGCCGTCGATGAGGCGATGATGCAGGAGATCACGGCCATCAAAGCCGCCGTGAAACCGTCGGAAACGCTCTTCGTCGTGGACGCCATGACGGGTCAGGACGCCGTGAACACCGCCAGGGAGTTCAACGACCGGCTCGACTTCGACGGCGTGGTACTCACCAAGCTCGACGGCGACACCCGCGGCGGCGCGGCGATTTCGATCCGTTCGGTCGTCAACAAACCGCTGAAATTCATTTCGAGCGGCGAGAAGATGGACGCCCTGCAGGTCTTCCATCCCGAACGTATGGCCGACCGTATCCTGGGCATGGGCGACGTGGTGTCGCTCGTGGAACGCGCGCAGGAGCAGTTCGACGAAGAGGAAGCCCGCAAGCTGAAAAAGAAACTCGTCAAGAACCAGTTCAATTTCAACGACTTCATCGGCCAGATTCAGCAGATCAAGAAGATGGGCAACCTGAAAGATCTCGCATCGATGCTTCCCGGCATGGGCAAGATGCTCAAGAACGTGGACATTCCGGACGACGTCTTCAAGCAGACCGAGGCGATTATCTCGTCGATGACTCCCGCCGAACGCGAGCATCCCGAGCTTATCAATGCCCGCCGCCGCGAACGCATCGCCAAAGGCAGCGGCACGACGATGGCCGACGTGAACCGCCTGATGAAGCAGTTCGAGGACACCCGCAAGATGATGAAGGCTGTGGCCGGAGACGGCATGAAGATGCCGAAAATGCCCGGTATGCGGCGGTAATTCGTCCTGCGTGTCACAACTATAAACTAACCGGAGCGGGTGCATACCACTCCGGTTTGTTTTTCTTCCCGCGGCAGGCCGAAGGAAAAAATTCACTATATTCGGGCAATCGAAAAACAGGGATTTCAAAATGAAGCGTATAATTTTCGTGCTGCTGGGAGCCGTGCTGGCCCAGGCAGCCTGCTCGCAGCGCAGCGGAACCATCGATTGGGATGCCGACCTGGACTACCTGGCCCGCGAACTGCCGGCCCGGCATTGCAATTTCTTCGCGGTACACGACCGCGAGTATTTCCTCGCAGGGATAAACGCAATCAAGGCGGCGCGCGGGACGCTGGACGACTTCGGAACCGCCCTGAAAACGCAGCAGCTGATCGCGCAGTTCGGCGATTCGCATACGCGGCTCGACATCACGCCGTTAGCAGACCGCAGCCGGATACTGCCGGTCCGGCTGCTATGGACCAGCGACGGACTTCATGTGCTGGATACCACGCCGGACAACAAAGAACTGCCGGGACGCCGGATCACGGCTGTGAACGGAGCGCCGGTCGCAACTGTCATCGACAGTCTCAGCACGCTGTTCACGGTCGATAACAAGGCGATCGTAAAATCGTGGATTCCGGAATTATTTCCCTCGCTTCAGGTGCTGGAACACTTCGGTTTTGCGGATGCCCGGCAGGTCGAGCTGACGCTGGAGGAGGGAAAAACCTTCATCCTGAAACCTCTCGGCACAGAAAAAAGCGGTAAAATATCGTTCGAACCGGATTCCGCCGCGTTTGCCGTGAAAAACCGCGGCCTTCTTTTTACCGATCGGTATTTCCCGGAGGAGAAGATCTACTACATGCTGTATAACGCCTGCCGGAGCCGGGAGACCGAACTGGCGCGCGGAAACAAGGAGGAGGCGGAGAAAATGCCCTCGTTCAAGGCGTTCGAAGAGCAGGCCGTGCGCATATTGACGACCCGCCCCGTCGATAAGATCGTGTTCGACATGCGGTACAACGGCGGAGGAAATTCGGCGCAGGGCCGGGAGTTCATCGAGAAACTGGCGGAGTTCCTGAAGAAGAATCCGCACGTAAAGACCTATGTCGTGCTGGGACGGGAAACTTTCTCGTCCGCCATCCTGAACGCAATGGATTTCAAACGGCTGACCAACGCGGTCTTTGTCGGCGAGGAGACCGCCGGCAAACCGAATCACTACGGAGAGGTGCGGAGTTTCTATCTTCCGAGTTCGAAACTACAGGTGATGTACTCCACGAAATACTTCAAACGGACAGACGAAGAGGTCGGCACCCTCAAGCCCGACGTCGTGATCGAAATGAGCTTTTCGGATTTCACGAAGGGCGTCGATCCGGTCTACGAGTGGATCAGGGCGCAATAAGGCGCCAACGGCGATACGGCACAAAAAATCCCTGCACGATCGATTCGGTGCAGGGATTTTTAAATTCGTGCCGGGCTACTCCGTCCAGCCGTTATGCCGGATGTTGTCCGGATTCCACTTCTGCTTAGGCTCGGGGAACTCGGCCGGATACCCGATCGGAATCACGTTCAGCGGCACGACGGCCCCCGGCAGTCCCAGAATATTGCGAACGGCCTTCACCCGCTCGCTGCGGGGATATACACCCGTCCACACCGCCCCCAGCCCCACGGCATGCGCTGCGAGAAGCAGGTTTTCGGAAGCGGCCGAAGCATCCATCACCCACCAGTCGCCCGAAACGCCCGGATTGCGGGTGAGGTCCGCGCAGACGACGACCGCCAACGGCGCCGATGCGGCCATCTTGGCGTATTGCAGGGAGTCGGCGAATTTTTGCAGCAGCGCCTTGTCGTCCACCACCACGAAGGCCCATGGCTGCCGGTTCATGGCCGAAGGCGCGGCCATCGCGGCCCGCAGCAACAGTTCGACCGTATCGCTCCCGACCGGGCAATCCCGATAGGCGCGAACGCTCGCGCGCGTCATAATCACGTCGAGGGCAACCGGCTCCCCTGCGGCCGGCATTCCGGCGGTTGTCTGCGTTCCGCCCGCCAGCCACCATGTCAGCAGGGCCGCCAGCGCGGCGCCGAGTCCAAAAAACAGGATTTTAGAAGTATTCATAATCAGGTTGCATTGAAATTTCACGTTACGGCAAATATAAACGAAAAAATCCGGAAATGCGGCAGGCCCGGTCCAATCGGCAAAATTGCGGGGTAAATTAATCGTTCCGGTGTTTGGAGAGGTTTTATTTTATCG
>CAKVKI010000141.1 GCA_934754975.1 uncultured Alistipes sp.
CATCATCACGCTCTATGTGGGCGCCATCCTTTTCAACGGGCTTAGCGAATACTTCTTCTGGAGCGAATTCGGCGTACGCTACAACTTCATCGCAGTAGATTACCTCGTCTATACCAACGAAGTCGTCGGCAACATCATGGAGTCCTACCCCATCGTGCCGATGACGCTGGGGCTGATCCTCGTGACGCTGGTCGTTACCTGGTATCTTTTCCGCCGCGACCTGGCGCATACCGACCGGCTGAAAGGCTGGCAGTGGAAAGCGGTCGCAGGTCCGGCATACATCGCCGCCATGCTCATCGCCGTCTGGCTGCTGAATTTCAACACCCGGTTTCAGGACAGCCAGAACGTCTATGTAAACGAACTGCAGGCCAACGGCCTCTACAAATTCTACGACGCATTTGTCAAGAACGAACTCAACTACAAGCAGTTCTATATCACCGAACCCGAAGAGCAGGCCGAAGCCTTCGTTCACGGGGTTTACGGCAGTACGGGCGACAACCTGCACGCCGTGCGCAGCGAAGGGACTGAAATCCGCCGCAACATCGTGTTGATTACGATCGAGAGCATGAGCGCCTCGTTCATGGAGCGTTTCGGCAACACAAATCACCTGACGCCCGTACTCGACTCGCTCTACAAGCAGGGACTCGCCTTCGACCGCGTATACGCGACGGGCAACCGTACGGTACGCGGACTGGAAGCCGTAACCCTCTCGCTGCCGCCCTGCCCCGGCCAGAGCATCATCAAGCGTCCGAACAACGCCGGCATGCACTCCACGGGTGCGCTGCTGCGCGAAAAGGGCTACAACGTCAAGTATTTCTACGGCGGCAACAGCTATTTCGACAACATGGAGACCTTCTTCTCGGGCAACGGCTATGAAATCGTGGACCAGCGGCAGTATGCGCCCGAAGAGATCACTTTCGCCAATATCTGGGGCGTATGCGACGAAGACGCTTACCGCAAGGTCATCCGCACGCTCAACGAGGATGCGCAGAGCGGCAAACCCTTCTTCGCCCATGTCATGACGGTCAGCAACCACCGTCCGTTCACCTACCCGGCCGGAAAGATCAGCATTCCCCACGACTCGAAATCCCGCAACGGCGGCGTAATGTACACCGATTACGCCCTCGGGGAGTTCTTTGCGGAGGCTTCGCGGCAGCCGTGGTTCGACAATACGATTTTCCTTATCACGGCGGACCACTGCGCATCGAGCGCAGGCCGTACTGAGATTCCGCTGAACAAATACCATATCCCGGCCCTGATCTATGCCCCGGGCTTCGTCGAACCGCAGCGCGTCGACGGCATCGTTTCGCAGATCGACCTGATGCCCACCCTCTTTTCGCTGCTCAACATGGACTACGACTCACATTTCTTCGGCCGCAGCATATACGACGAGCAGTACATCAACCGCGCATTCATCGCCACCTATCAGGACCTGGGCTACATCGAAGGCGACGTGTTCACCATCCTCTCCCCCGTGCGGCGGTTCGAACAATACCGCGTCGTTCCGACGGCGGAGAATCCGCACAACCTCGAACCGATCGAAGAGAAGAATCAGGAGCTGGTAACCCGCGCCGTCGGTTATTACCAGACTTCGAGCGAATGGAATAAACGCTGACAACACCTGTAAAAAGAAGCGCCCGACCTAATTGGCCGGGCGCTTCTTTTTATATCTGACACTTATTTCTCAAGAATAATTACATCCTTGTCCGTATTCAGCGTCAGCTGATAGGTTCCATAATTACCGGAACCGTTTGTGAACTTGGTATAGATGGCAGTGAAGGTCACGATCGAGCCGTCCTCGGGAATCTTGTTGTCACGGAACTGGCTGTAACCGCTCGTACGCACCACGTAGTTGCCCGCAGGGGCATTGTTGGCAGAAGTACTGCTGGTCGCCGCTGCATCGTAGGTGAACCAGGCCGACCCATAGAAATAGGTCTCAGCATTCCCACCCTGAAGCATCCGTTTGGTCGCCCAAGTCGCCCAATCGTTGATATCCGACCAGCCGGGAGAGTTCACGTCATACGAAGTCGAATTCGCAAAATAGTTGGGGAAGGTATTCTTATACCCCCAAGGCGCTGTACCGAACTTGCTTTCCACTCCTTCGAAGCGTACCAGACGTCCCAGAGCGGCATCCGAGATAGCCGTCTTGTAGTTGTCCTTGGTAATAACCAGCGTATCCGATTTCAGCATCTGCTGCTGCTCACCCGAGAAGATATGCTCGTCCTGCATGATTTTGCTCTCGATATTGTCGTTCGCATAGCTGGAATTCGACGACGTGGTGCCGATACTGATCATACCGCGGTAATTACCGAGTACCAATCCCTGCAGTTCGACGAAAACGATCTGCCCGGCAGGGTGGAAAAGGTAGTTGCCCGTATTGAGTTTAAGCTCGATAGCCGATTCGGATTCCGCATCGTACAGGTAGACCGACTTATAGACGTTGCCGTAACGGTCGGTGGAAATGACCTTGCCGGAGGTGAAAATCGGTTTATCGACAGTCCACGAAGCGACCGTCCCGTCGTTCATCCCGGGGTTCTCGGCTTTGAACTGCGCTTTCAGATCTTTGATCGATATATACTGCAGACCTTTTTTCTCGAAATCGGCACGGGTATATATCTTGGCCGCTTTCGGGTTCTTGTAATCGTTGTAACAGCCAACGAAGAACAGGCCCGCTGCGGCGATCAGAAACAATTTAAATATTTTGTTCATAATATGCATGTTTTATTCATTAGCCGTTAGAAACGGAAGTAGAGATTCAGGTAATAGGTCGTACCGAACATATAGAAATACTTCGAGTCGAACGCCTGATAGGTAGTCACCGTCGTTTCGGTATTTTTCGTCAGACGGGTCTGCTCGTAACCGCCGGTTTTAATGCCCTGATTGTTCAGGATATTCTTGACCTCGAGGCTGAAGCCCAGCGTATACTGACGGTGGATATACCAGTTCTTGCCGATGCTGGCGTTGAGCGTATAAGCCGAATCGAACTTCTCCTGGCGGCGCAGGTAAGCGATATCCTCAGAAGTCATACCGGTGGTAATCACCGCATCGGTACGATAGATCGGACTCATCGACAGGTACATGTTGTTGTAATAGTTGAAGTCTGCCGACAGGAAGATGTTGTTGTTGCTGCGGTATGAAAGACCGACATTGGCTGCAAGCTGCGGGGTGCTTTCCACGCGGAAATTCTTCCAGTAAACATAGCCGTCCGATACGATGTCGCCGCTGTTGTCCTGCGTCTGCAGGTAATAGGGATTCGAATCGTAGGTGTACTGGCCCCAGCTTACGGCTCCGTTCAAAGCAAGAGAGCGGTAAAGGGGAATCGAAACGGCCGCTTCCAGACCGAAGTGAAGTTTGTCGATGCCGCTCATGGCGAAGTTCGTAAACGTCGCCGCCACGTCGTCATAGTACGAAATCACTTTCGACTGATCGTAAATGCGGGTATAGTACCCCGAAAGGCGCGCTTTCAGGTCGCCGATACGCAGGTTATACGACGCATCCACACCGAAAACACGCTCGGCAGAAAGGCCCGGAGTCGTGGTGTTGCGCGTACGGGGCGACACGAACGAAGCCTGGAACTCAGGGACGTCCTGCATGTAAACGATATTGGCTTCGATGGAGTGAGCCGCAGAAAAACGGTAGGTAAAGTTACCTTTCGCTTTATAGGTCAGGTAATCCAGTTTCTTGGAATCGCCTTTCGAATTGTCGGGGAACAAGCCTTTTCGCCAAAGGCCCTCGCGCCATTGCGACGCATATCCCACTTCGCCGCCTACGGTCACACCGAGACCGCCGACATTGAAGTTATACGACGCCCATGCCCTCGTCCGAAGGACATGTGCATAGTAGTCATAACCGTATTTGTCGCCGACTTTGGCTGCATGCGCATGGCCGTGGCTATAATAATAATCGAGGTTGTTCTGGTAAGCGATGGCGTTCGAACCGAAGTCACGCTCGGCGAACTTGTCGATGTCGGCCCAATAGTCGCCGCCCAGCAGGTCTTTAACCTCCGAATAGTACTCCGTACGGTTACGGCGCAGCGCGAGACCGCCGTTGATTTTCGAATTATTACGGAAAATATGCGAGAAATTAGCGACCAGATTCCAGTCGAGCTGATCGGTATGACGTTCTTCGACCATGTAGTTCGAACGACGGCCCGGACCGTATTGAGCGGCATCGACGGGATCGTTCTGGATATAGTTCGTCTGATACATCTTATCCCAGTCGAAGTGGCGGATATTCTGGTAGTTGGCCTGCCAGTAAACCTGCTGCAAAGCCGCTCCCTGCATATTTTTGTCGAGTGCGAAGTAGCTGGGCAGATAGCGGTAATAGTCGGGACGCGGGTCGGGACCGTTCTGCCATGTCAGCGCCGAATAACCGTTCTTTCCGAAACGCAGCGAAGTGGCCAGATCGAGTTTCGACTGGTC
This sequence comes from uncultured Alistipes sp., assembly GCA_934754975.1. Classification (GTDB taxonomy): domain Bacteria; phylum Bacteroidota; class Bacteroidia; order Bacteroidales; family Rikenellaceae; genus Alistipes. The sequence continues at coordinate 4,422 of CAKVKI010000141.1, forward strand.
CGAAATATCGAACGTATAATTCAGCATCACGACCGGCTCGTGGTTGTTACGCACACGGGCATTGCGTTTCTTACCGTCCTGCCAGCCCCAGTTGGGGTTGTAGTAGTTATTGCCGACCAGATCGTAGGCTTCCTGCGTGGCCGCCTGCTGCGCACCCCGTTCGGTAGGAGCGCCCAACAGGGTCAGCGCCAGACGATGACGCTGGCCGAACTGCTTTTCGACAGCGGCAAAATAACCGAAAGCATTGTAATAGACGCCATTGACATAGGAGTTTCCACCCTGACGGGTCGAAACCGAGAAAGCATACGACCAGCCGTTGTCCTGATAACCCGAAGCATAGGTGACCATTGCGCGGAAACGGTACATCGAGTTGCCATTCACAAGGCTCGCACGCAGACCTTTACGCATCTGCGAAGGGCTCGTTACAATGTTGGTCGTACCGCCGATGCCGCCCAGACCGGCGTCCGACGCCACGATACCCGATGTAACTTCCTGGTTGCGGGTAGCGTCGTTCAGACCGCTCCACAACGACCACGGCGTATAGCCCGTCATAGCGTCGTTCAACTGGATACCGTTCATATACACGTCCTGATACTGCGAATCGTAACCACGGACGTTGAAACGCATTTCGCTGAATTTGTAGGACGCGATATTATTGAAAAGATCTTTCGATGCCGAGAGCGACGTGGGCAGGGCCTGCGCATCGTCGGTGGTTTCGGTGTCGAACTCCGCGAAGACCGCATCGTCGATCATCTGACGCTGCGTATCGGGCACGAGGATCACTGCATTGATATCGCGCATCTGCGTACCGACACGTACGGCAATATTCGAAGTCTCGAACTCGGGAGTTTCGAACTGCAGCGAATATTCGCCCGCAGGAATATTTTCGAAAACGAAGTTACCCTGCGCATCCGAAACTGTTGTCGTACCGCCCGGCGTCATCGTAATCTTCACGTCGCCGAGTGCAATGCGTCCCGCGCGCGAAACGACCTTGCCCTTGATGCCGCCGTCCTGTGCAAAGGCGGTCAGCGTCATAAGCGACAGCACTAAAATTAGTAGACTCTTGATTTTCATAGACTATGTAAGTAATTTATTTGGCAAAATAGATATACACCGGGAAGTGGTCGCTGTAACCGCCCTGAAAGTTATTCCCCACGTATGTACGCAGAGGATATCCCTTATACTGTCCCTCTTTCTGCACCATGTAATATCGCTTGAAGATATTACCGTAGTATTTCGATCCGGGCGCCTTCTGCAAACGGAGTCCGCCTTCGGAACCCGTAGCCAGATTCTCCGTGACCACGATATTATCGAAGAGATTCCAGGCATCGCCGTAAGCCAGCGTGCCGAGTCCCGCCTTGAGCATGTCGGCAAAAGGATCGTAGAAATCGCCCGCTTTGAGATCCTTCATCTTGGATTTGGCGCCCAACCCTTCGGTAATACTTTTATCCGTAGGATCGTCGTTGAAGTCGCCCATGGCGATAACCTTGGTCGCGGGATTGATCTTCAGCACAGAATCCGCAATACGGCGCATCTGTTCCCCGACAGCGATACGTTTGAATTCCGAGGCGTCCTTACCCCCCAGCCGCGAAGGCCAATGCGCCACCATAAAGAAGAAAGGTTCGTTCTCGATGGTTCCCCACATCGTCAGGATATCACGGGTCTTGAAGTTCGGAAGCTGCGGCACAACGGTTTTCACCGGGAAACTGCCCTCCAGCTTGAGGACCTCGGGACGATACATGAAAGCCACATCGACGCCGCGGGCTTCGGGCGAATCATAATGTACGATCCGGTAGTTGCCGGGGGCCATTTTGGGCGTCGCCACGATATCCTCCAGTACCGAACGCGTCTCGACTTCCGAAACGCCGATAACAGCCGGATAATTCTTGTCCATGGCCGCGATGTCGAAAAGCACCCGTTCGATATTGTCGAGCTTTTTGTAATATTTGGCAGAATTCCACTTCTTGGGACCTTCCGGCGTGAACTCGTCGTCGCGCACCTCGGGATCATTGATGGTGTCGAAAAAGTTCTCCAAGTTATAGAACATCACTTTGTAAGGCTTCTGCGCAAAGCACATTACGACGAATGCCGCCATGAACAAAGTGAATATCAATCGTTTTTTCATCGTTCTGAAATTTTAAGGTTTTAGAATCCCCAGGACGCGGCATCTTTCTGCGTCTTGACCTCGGCAGGCAGCGTGGGGAAGAATTCGAACTTGGTCAGCTCTTCGATCTCTTTGACGCTCTTCACCCAACTTTTGGCCTCTCCCTGACCACTGGCATTTTCCACCCAGAATCCGATGGATTTAAGCTGGCTGGCCGGAAGATTGCCCAGCCGGTCGCCGGGCTGCCGGACATTTCCCTTCACCGTACGCACCACCACTTTAAAATAATGGCTGGGCAGCGGACACACTTGTCCGGCCTTGTCGGTCGTCGATGCCGTACTGCCGGGTTTCCAATAGGCGCCCGTCACTACGTAAAGCGTATCGGAGCAGACCCATTTGCGCACCTTGTCTTCCAGACGCATCCATCCCTGCTGATTGAGCGTACCATACTGA
>CAKVKI010000142.1 GCA_934754975.1 uncultured Alistipes sp.
GAACGGCGCTTTGCAGTAGAGCATCCAGAGGTTGCGGCCGATGAACGAAACGTTGAGTCCCTTGATCCACTTGCACCACTTCTGAACGGGGATGTCGTAACCGAGGGTCAGCTCGCCCAGCCGGACGTTGGTCATCGAGTAGACATAGCAGGCGCCGATGGCGTCGGCTCCGTTGCCGCCGATGGTCTGGTAGTAGTTTTCGGCCGGGATGCGCTGTCCGTTTACGAGCGCGCCGCCGTTCAGACGGTCCGTGGCCGTGCGTTCCGACACGCCGAAGTAGTCCATTGCGGCCTGCGTGAGCGATACGCCAACGCCGCCTACGCGGGCGTTGAACATGAAGCCCAGCGAGAGACCTTTCCAGTTGAATTCGTTGCGCCACGAAAGCGTGTAGCTCGGACTGCTGTTGCCGGCGTAAATCCAGGTGTCCTTGGCCGGGGCGACGTTGCTGCCGGTGGGCGATACCCAGATCGCACCGTGTTCGTCGGTCTTGAGCGTATTGACGTAGATGTCGCCGATCCTGCCGCCTTCGCGCAGTACCATCTTGACGCCCGTCGTACCGCCCATGACCATCGAATCCTGCGAGATCACCGTGCCGTTCGACAGTTTGTAGGAGTCGAGCATATCGACCACCTTGTTGCGGTTGCGCGAGTAGACGAGGTTCGAAGACCACTTCACGGGACCAAGATTCTGGTTCAGCTCGGCCGACACCTCGACGCCCTTGTTGTCCACGCGGCCGGCATTGACATAGAGGCTGCTGTAGGTCGATGTCGATGAGATGTCGGGGTTGAAAACCTGATTGTAGGTGCGCGAACTGTAGTAGGTTGCATTGAGTATGAGCTTGTTGCCCCACAGCCGGACGTCGGCGCCGACCTCCCACGATTTGGTGCGTTCGGGTTTGAAGTCGTCCGAAGTGAGGTAGGTCGATGTCTGCGGCACGCCGTCCGATACCGGGTAGGTCGGAATGGTGATCCAGCGCATCGGGGCGTTACCCACTTCGGCGTACGAAGCGCGGAGCTTGGCGAAGGACAGCACGCGCGAATCGACTTTGAAAATGTCGGTCAGCACGGCCGAAAGACCAATCGAGGGGTAGAACATCGACGTCTTGGAGGTATTGGCCAGCGCCGTAACCCAGTCATTGCGCGCCGTCACGTCGAGGAAGACCATATTTTTATAGCCCAGCTGCACAGTGGCGAAAAGCGATTGCGTCTGGTCGTTGATGGTCTCTTTCGCCTGGCTCTTGTTGGTGGTCATGTTGGCCAGCGTGAAGAGGTTGGGTACGCCCGTCAGGTCGCCGCCGAGCAGTATCGCACGGTGCTTGTAATCTTCGATCGAGGCGCCGAGGGTGGCGTTGAGCGAGATCGCTCCGTCGGCGAAGGTCTTGTGGAAGTTGGCCAGCACGTCGGCGTAACGCTGAGACGTGGTGTAGGTGTTGTTGTAATAGCGTCCCTTGTCGCCGGCGAAGAGTCCCAGCGTCGAAGCGTAGTTCTTCTGCTCGGCCGTGATGTGCGTGTAGTCGATGCGTGCGCGGCCCGTGATGTCGAGCCAGTCGGTCACGTCGTATTTGAGCGAAGCGCCGAACAGGAAGCGGTCCTTGCCCGTGTTGAACATGTTGCGGTTGGTGATCCAGTAGGGGTTCTGCATCTGCAGGCTCTGCGATCCCCACGGCCAGTACTGTACCGGGAAGTTGCGCGAAGCGTTGTAACGCTCGTAAACGGCGTATTTGCGGATATCGTCGCTCGGCGACATGAGGTAAACCGGAATCATCGGGTTGTAGTACTGGCCCGACGAAAGCATGTTCTGCTCATTGACGTTCATGTACATGCCCAGCACGCTCAGGTGCATACGGTCGTTGAGGAACGACGAGCTGTGGTTGGCCGTGAAGTTGTAGCGGTTGTATTCGTTGTTCGGAATGATGCCCTCGGCCGTCACTACGCCTGCCGAAACATAGGTCTGGCTCTTCTTGCCGCCGAAGGAGAGTCCCACCGAGTTCGAAGTGTTGTATCCAGTCTGGTAGAAGTCGGTCGGCGTCCACGACTGCTTGGTGACGAGTTTCGAACCCCACGAAGCGTAATAGCCGTCCTTGGCTCCGTAAGTGTTCTGGAATGCCGGGGTCCTGAACGGCGACATGAAGGTCGTATTGTTGCTGTAATTGACCGAGACGCCCTCTTCTCCGCTGCGTGTGGTGAGCATCAGCACGCCGTTGGCGGCCTGTGAACCGTAAAGCGCGGCGGCCGAGGGGCCGGTCAGCGCGGCCATCGACGCGATGTCGTCGGGATTGAAGTTGGAGATGCCGTCGCCCGTGAGGTTATTCTCGCGCATGATGGTGAATTCGTCGCCGGGGTTGGTCAGCGAGAGCGACGGCAGCGGAATGCCGTCGAGTACGTAAAGGGCGTTGTTGCTGCCGGCGATGGATTTCGAACCGCGCATCACGACCTTCGTCTCTCCGCCGACGCCTGCGGCGCTGGCGTTGATGGTTACGCCGGCGATCTTGCCCGCGAGGCTGTTGACCATATTGGCGTCGCGCGTCAGGAATACTTCGTCCGATATGTTCTGCACGTTGTAGGATACGGCGCGCTCCTGTCGTTTGATGCCCAGCGCCGTCACAACGACCGCTTCGATCTGCTGGTCGTCCTCTTCGAGGGTAATGGAAAGCGAGGTGCGGTTGTTTACGGAGATGCGTTGCGGCTTGTAGCCGATGAACGAAACGTCGAGGACCATGCCGGCCGGCGAGACGTTGGATTGGAGCGCGAAGGCTCCGTCGATGCCGGAGGTCGTGCCCTGCGTCGTGCCCGAAATCATAACCGTGGCGCCGATGATGGGTATGCCGTTCTTATCGACGATCTTGCCGGTGATCTGGTTGGCCTGCTGCGGCTGCGCGCCGCCGCGGGCCGAGAGGATGATGCTCTTGTTGTCGATCGAATAGCTGACGTTGGTGTTGCGGAACAGTTCGTCGAGCGCGGTGCGAATGTCCTTGTTCGAGACCGAAAGAGTGACGTTCCTGTCGAGCGGAATATCCTTGGTATTATAGAAGAAGGTGTAGCCGCTCTGCTCCTCGATCTGCTGCATCACCGTTGAAACGGGTGTATTCGAGGCCTTGAGTGTGATGTTTTTTACCTGGGCCTGTACGGGGATGGCGGCGATTGCGAACGCCATGCACAACGCCAGTGCATACGACCGGACCGAGCGGCCGACTCCGGCTGCGGATGTGCGGTGTAAATTTCCCCCCCCCATAATTTGGGTGGAAAAGATTTTTTTCATAAGTTTGTAAGAATTGAGTTTTAGGTTAGTCCGGTCGTTTCATGCGGCCGGGGTGAGCTTAACGATTCGGCATACGGGAGGACGTGCAGGTCTTTCCGTATGTTTTTTTGTTGTTAGGTCGGTGTCATGGTGTCATTTGGGTTTTTAGGTTTATGATGTCAGTAAATCGGTTCGTGCGGTTTTCAGTAGACTTCGAATACGGCCCGTCCTGCCGCGGTTTTGTCGCCGGCCGTCTGGTCGATCTGGCGGAAATTGATCTTCGACGAAATGGAGAAATGTTTGAGGATCAGGTCGAGACTCTGGTTCGAGAACGTGCCCGTGAAGGTGTTGCCGAGCAATTCGTCGTTGCGGATGTTGAACGAGACGTTGTATTTGTTGCCGATCATGCGCAGGGCGTCCTTGAGCGAAGTGTTGCTGAGGACGATCTTGCCCTCTTTCCACGACGTGTTGCACGGAATGTTGGCCGTGTTGAGGTAGATTACCCCCGTGCGGGCGTTGTAGGTTATCTGCTGGTCGGGCATCATCTGTACCAGCTGGCGGCGGTGGTTGGCGTCGTCGTACTTCATGCCGATACGTCCCGATACGAGCGTGGCGCGGATATATTCGTCGTCATAGGCTTCCACGTTGAATTCCGTGCCGTAAACCTCTATCTCGGTCGATTGCGCTTCGACCACGAATTTGTGTTCCGGGTCTTTGGTCACGTCGAAGTAGCCTTCGCCGTAGAGTACCACGCGGCGCTCTTTGCCGGTGAACTTGGCGGGATAGCGCAGGTAGGAGTTGGAGTTGAGCCATACGCGCGTGTCGTCGGGAAGGGTGACGGCGCTGACCATGCCCGTAGTGGAGCGGATCTCGACCATACTGTTGTATTTGTATCCCACCTGCATCAACAGATAGGCCGACAGGCCGATTAAGGGCAGCAGCATGACGGCGGCTATGCGCTCGGCCTGCCGGAGCGTCCGGCGCCATTTTTCGGTCCGGATGCGGCCTTTGACTTTCTGCAGGGCGGCGGCGGTGTCGATGGCGGTTTTGGCCTCCTGCGTCTCGGCGGCAAAACAGATGTAATAGACCTGTTCGGCGATTTTTCGGTTCTCCTCACCGGCGGCGATCCACGCTGCGACTTCGGCCGTACGGTCGAACGGAAGCTCGTCGTTGTAGTATTGGACAAGGAGTTTTTCTATGTTCGGGATGTTCATGTTTTTTCAGCTTTTACATTATAGACCATTCAAAAACAAAAGTTCCTAAACGAAAATCACAAAATTTTAATTTTTTTTATTCCGGGGAATCAAAACGCAAATTTTTATTAATTTCGCATCATGCCCGAACGGAAACAGATATCCGACACTTACTTGTTGAACCGGCTGGTCGATGGCGAGATGAAGGCGTACGAAGAGATTTTCGTACGTTATTATCCGACGCTCTGCACCTATGCCCGCATGTATGTCAAGCGGGAGGAAACGGCCGAAAATATCGTACAGGACCTGATGTTGTGGCTTTGGGAAAATCGCACAATGTTGAATATCAGTAGTTCTCTGCCCAAATATCTGTTCGGCGCCGTGCGCAACAACTGCCTGACCTATCTGGGGCGCGAGTCCATCGAGCGGCGTGTGCTGGGCAATATCCGCAATAAGATGTGCGAGCAGTTCGAGACGCCCGACTTCGATGTCGTCGAGGAACTGCGCGAGAATATCCGGGCAGCCGTGGCCGACCTGCCTGCTTCCTACCGCGAAGCGTTCGAAATGAGCCGTTTCCAGCGCAAAACCTACGAAGAAATCGCCGCCGTGCTGGAAGTTTCGCCCAAAACGGTGGATTACCGCATCCAGCAGTGTCTGAAAATCCTTCGTGTCAAACTCAAGGATTACCTGCCTCTGCTGACGATGCTGCTGGTCGTGAACGAATAAGGGGCTTATACTGTCGGGTGTCATCTGCATTTTAATTATGAAAAAAAGTCGTTTGATTATTTTAGCCGCTGTCCTGTTTTCAGGCGCTTGCAGTGTCCGGCAGCATCCTGCTTTCCGGTGCGGCGTCTATCGCTTTGAAAATAGTTCGAAAATCGCTCAAACAAGACAACGGTTCCTCGAAAAATGTGTGCTGGATATTAATAGCGACGGAACATTTCATTTTATGCGGAAAATTCAAAATGACACTTTTGTTTTTTCGGGCCGCTGGACCGAGATCGATAATTCCAGGCTCCGGCTTCAGGTCATATATGACGATAATTCTCTATATAAAGATCTTCTAAAAGCGCCTTTGCATGAAATGGAAGCTGCTGTTCTGAACCGGAGAACGATCAAATTAGACCTGAAAGAACAAAACAGGACTGTTATTTTGAAAATGCGGAGCCGATGAGTTTTTTGTATGTTTCCCATAATACGGTACTAGGACTCTCTTAGTCCATATTGTATCAGAATCCGGACCGGAGAATGTGCAAGAGTCGGGATAATACCTGTACGGATTTATATGCCGAAACGTATGCTGAAATCCATTAATTCCGGCTGAATAATCTTGCTCCTGACGCGGAAAATTGCTAATTTTGAAGATCGGGGCGCAAAACGGCTCCGGCTGTTTTTATGATTAGAACTTTTCTGCTGATTACCTGTGTGCTGACTTCTGTTTCCTGCCGGCAGCGGGGCGGAACTCCGGCCAATGCCAATACTGATGCCGTTGCCGGAAATGACTCCGAAGAGACGATACGGCCCGATACGGCGGCGCGTCCGCCTTTGGCGTTCGGGCATGAAACATGGGATTTCGGGACGATTTCCGAGACGGAAGGTCCTGTCGTGCATGTGTTCCGTTTCACGAACGGCGGAACGCAACCCGTCGTCGTCGAGCGTGTCGGCGTGACCTGCGGCTGTATGAAGCCGACCTTTTCGCAGGCGCCGGTCCTTCCCGGCGGCAGCGGCGAAATCGGTATCGCTTACGATCCCGCAAATCGTCCGGGAGCTTTCGACAAGGCGGTATACGTCTATACCGACGGCGGCCGCATGATGCCGCTCCGCATCCGCGGCAGTGTGACGGCGCGCCCCGAAACGGATGCCGACCGCTTTCCCGCAGAGCTTGGCGGCGGGATACGTCTCTCCGCCAAAGAGGTGAATTTCCGCATGGTGGAGCAGCGGCACGACCGGCGTCTGACGCTGCGCTGACTCAATACGTCGCCGGACGAGGTGCGGCTCGGGGCGGAACTCGCTGAACCGGTTCCCTTCCTGCGGGTCGAAGCGCCCGCCGGGCTGGCGCCCGGTGCGGAAGGGGAAATCGCCTTCATCTGCGACCTGTCCGATACCGAAGCGTGGGGGACATTCGCCGACTCGTGTTATCTGACCGTCGCCGGGCGGCGGCTCGAAGGGGCGGTGACGCTGCGCGGAACCGGTATCGGTGACCTCGGGCGGTTGCGCGATATGCCGCGCGAAAAACGCCCGCAGGCGGAAATTGCCGAGACCCTGCTGGATTTCGGAACGTGCGCCTCCGACGGCACGGCCGAGTGTCGGTTTACGCTGGAAAACAAGGGCGGTTCGCCGCTTAGGATCTATGCGGTGAAATATCCCGAAGGGGTGACGGGGCAGATTGCGGCGGGCGAAGAGATTGCGGCGGGCCGGGCGAAAACGTTCGTATTGCGCGTGGACGGCCGCACGGCCGGGAGCGGGAATTACTTCGCGCATGTCGAACTGCTGGTGAGCGATGCGC
>CAKVKI010000143.1 GCA_934754975.1 uncultured Alistipes sp.
TGATCCTCTGCCGCCGGGCCGACGCCGCCGAGCGGCTCACCGAATATGCGCAGCAGGTGCGCGCCACGGCCCAGACCGAGCCGCAGGCCCCCGACGCATGGCGCGCGGGAACGCTCGCCGAGCGGATCGGCCACGCCATGCTCAAGGGCGTCGCGGACTTCATCGAGCAGGACGCGCTGGAGGGCTACGAAGCGCTCGGAACGCCGATGGCCGTGATCGACACCCTGCTGATGCCCGCCATGGAGCGGGTCGGCACGCTCTTCGGCGAAGGCAAGATGTTCCTGCCCCAGGTCGTGAAGACCGCCCGCGTGATGAAGCGCGCCGTGGCGGCCCTGACCCCCTACATCGAGCAAGGCGGCGCCCAGACCCCGCACAACGCGGGCAAGGTGCTGATCGCCACGGTCAAAGGCGACGTACACGACATCGGCAAGAATATCGTGGCGGTCGTGATGGCCTGCAACGGATACGAGATAAAGGACCTCGGCGTGATGGTCGAGTCGCAGCGGATCGTCGAAGAGGCCGTCGCATGGGGCGCCGACTGCATCTGCCTGAGCGGCCTTATCACCCCGTCGCTCGACGAGATGACCCACGTCTGCGAGGAGCTGGAACGCCGCTCGCTGCGCCTTCCGGTCATCATCGGCGGCGCCACGACCTCGGACCTGCATACGGCCGTGAAGATCGCCCCGGTCTATTCGGGCCTGGTGATACACTCGCCCAACGCCAGCCGCAACAGCCAGATCCTGTCCCAGCTGCTCGGTCCCGACGGCCGGCTGTACGCCGACAAGGTCCGCGCCGACCAGCAGGCGCTGCGCAGCGACTACCAGCGCGCCGAACGCACCCGGAACCTGATTCCGATCGTCGAGGTCCGCAAGGCCCGCAAAGGCGCCGCACCGCACCGGCCCGTCGTGCCGCAGCACCCCGGACGCATGGTCTTCCCCGACTTCGACGTAGCCGACGCCGAACCCTATATCGACTGGAGTTTCTTCTTCCTGGCATGGGGACTCAAAGGGCGTTACCCCGAAATCCTCGACCACCCCGAGAAAGGCGCCGAAGCCCGCAAGGTGTTCGCCGACGCCCAGGCCCTGCTGGCCCGCATCCGCGACGAACGGCTGCTCACGCTGCAGGCCGCCGTGGGGATTTTCCCGGCGCGCGCGGAGGGCGACGACATCTGGATCACCGACCAGAAAGGCCGCGAACGCCGGCTGGCGATGCTCCGCAACCAGACGCGCGGGGAGGAAAACCGCTCGCTGGCGGACTGCATCGCACCGCACAGCGACTGGATCGGCTGTTTCGCCGTCACTGCCGGCATCGGGCTCAGGGAGCTGACCGAAAAATTCCGCACCGAGGGCGACGACTACAGCGCCATCATGGCCAAACTGCTGGCCGACCGGCTGACCGAAGCCTTCGCCGAAGCCGTGCATACGTTCGTGCGGCGACAGATGTGGGGCTACGAAACGGGCGAGCCGCTCACACCGCAGCAGACTGTCCGCGGCCAGTACCGCGGCCGCCGCATGGCCTTCGGCTATCCCGCGTCGCCCGACCATTCGCTCAAGCGCGAGATCTTCGACCTGCTGGCGGCCGAAATGACCACCGGCATGAAGCTCACCGAAAATTACATGATCGACCCCGGCGAAGCGCTCTGCGGACTGATGTTCGCCGACGCCGACTACTTCTCCGTGGGCACGATCGACACCAAACAGCTGCTCGACTACGCCCGGCGGCGCGGCATGGAGGTCGAAGAGATCAAGAAACTGATACCGAACAATATTTAGGGCACGGGGAACGACCCGACGACACCCGCCCCGTCAAACGCAAAAAACAGAGACCGAACCATGAATGTCCTGGACATAATCAATAGGGCTATCGCCGAACACCGCACGCGCTTCGCGTTCGAACTGCTGCCGCCCCTCAAAGGCGACGGCATGGGCGGCGCATTCGAAACCATCGACCGCCTCATCGGATTCGACCCGGCCTACATCAACGTCACCTTCCACCGCGAGGGAATCAAGCAGCGCGTAATGCCGAACGGCAGCATCGACTGGCACGTGGTGCGCCGCCGCCCCGGCACGGTGGGCATCTCGGCCGCCATCCAGAAGAAATACGGCATCGAGGTCGTGCCGCACCTGATCTGCGGCGGACTGTCGAAATACGACATCGAGGACGCGCTGATAGACCTCGACTTCCTCGGCCTGCACAACGTGCTGGCGCTCAGGGGCGACAAGTCGCAGAACGAAAAGTTCTTCATGCCCCACCCGCAGGGCCACTCGCACGCCATGGACCTCGTGCGGCAGATCAAGGCCATGAACCACGGACATTTCGTGGACAGCGAGGTCGAGGAGTGCCACCATTCGAAATTCTCGATCGGCGTGGCGGGTTACCCCGAAGGACACGAAGAGTCCCCCTCGCCCGAAGCCGACATCGACGCCCTCAAGATGAAGATCTACGCCGGAGCCGAGTACGTCGTCACGCAGCTCTTCTACGACAACGCCCGTTTCTTCGACTTCGTGCGCCGCTGCCGCGAAGCGGGAATCAAGGTGCCGATCATCCCCGGCATCAAGCCGCTCTCGACGCTGCGCCACCTGACGCTGCTGCCGCAGACTTTCGGCTGCAGCATCCCCGAAGAACTGGAACGCGAAGTCCTGCGCCACCGGGAGGACCCGAAGGCGATCCGCGAAGTCGGAACCGAATGGGCCATCGCCCAGAGCCGTGAGCTGAAGCAGGCCGGAGTCCCCGTGCTGCACTACTACCCGATGGGCAAGGCCGACAATATCATAAAGATAGCAAAAGCGATATTTTAATGTTCGTTACCAAATCCCCCTCATCCGGAATACGCCGACGGTATTCGCTGTCCGTGACGTCGCAAACCCCACAGCGCAACTTTTAATTCTTAATTTTTCTCCATGAATCCCATAGAATTCCGCCGTCACCTGCATATGCATCCCGAACTGTCGTTCAGGGAACACCGCACGGCGGCCTTTATCGCCGCCCGGCTCTCGGAACTGGGCATCGAACACCGTCCCATAGCCGGAACGGGCGTGCTGGCGAAGATCGAGGGCCGCGGCAAAGCCGATCCCAGACACCGGGCCGTGGTGCTGCGCGCCGACATCGACGCCCTTCCGATCGACGAACAGAACGACATCGGCTGGAAGTCCCTCGACACAGGAGTCATGCACGCCTGCGGCCACGACATGCATGCCGCGGTGCTGTTCGGCGTATTGCAGCAGCTGGCCGCCGAGCCGGATTTCCGCGGCACGATCTTCGGACTGTTCCAGCCGGGCGAGGAGTGCAATCCGGGCGGAGCGTCGCTGGTGCTGGCAGAGAACCCGTTCGAGGGGTACGACATACGGGCCGTGATCGGCGAACACGTCGAGCCGCAGCTCGAAGTCGGCGCCCTCGGATTCCGTGCGGGCAAATACATGGCCGCAAGCGACGAACTGCGCTTCACGGTACACGGCACGGGCGGCCACGGCGCCATGCGCCCGCAGCTCAAGGATCCGGTGGCGGCCGCCGCGGAGTTCGTGACGCGGCTCGTAGCGCTCAACCACGAGGAATGCGTACTTTCGATCGGCCGCATGGAGGCAGGAGGCGCCACGAACATCGTGCCCGACCAGGTCTACCTGGAAGGTACGCTCCGCACCTTCGACGAGCGCGAACGCGAAATCATCCACAAACGCATCCGCAACTTCGCCGCGGACATCGACAAACGTCACGGCGTACGGATCGACATCGACATCAGCCGGGGCTATCCCTGCGTGGTGAACGACGCCGCGCTGGTCAAGCATGCCGCGGCGCTGGCCGCGGAAGCCGGACTGCGGGTCGAGATGCTGCCGCTGCGCACCACGGCGGAGGATTTCGGATTTTACTGCACCAAATATCCGTCGCTGTTCTATCGGCTGGGTGTGGGCGCCGCGGCCGGACGGCCCCACACGGCGACGTTCAACCCCGACGAAGGGGCCATCGACACGGGCATAGACTACATGAAACGTCTCGCCCTCCAAATTCTGAAGAAATGAAAAAGCAATCACAAAAGAACCGCCCTGCAAAGGGCGCAAAGAACACGGACCGGGCGGCAGTCATCCTGAGCCTTTTCCGTGAATTTCCCAATAATAAGTTTTCACTCAAACACCTGGCTTCGGCTTCGGGCGGCGCAACCAAAGAGGGCCGCCGCGAGACGTTCGAGATACTGGGACGCCTGCACGACGAAGGCATCGTCGAGGAGTGCGCCCGCGAAAAATACCGGCTCACGCACAAGCACCTGCCCCATTTCGAGGGCATCGCCGACATGACGGCCAGCGGCTCGATATACGTGCGGGTCGAGGGCGAGGAGAACGATATTTTCGTCAATCAGCGCAACACGGCCAACGCCCTGAACGGCGACCGCGTGGAGGTGGTGGTGATGCACCGCGGCCGCGACGGAAAATTCGAAGGCGAGATCACACGCATCGTCGAACGCAGCCGCAAACCCTATGTCGGCGTGGCTGAAGTGGGCGCGCACCAGATTTTCGTGCGGGCCGACTCGCGCCGCATGCCGATGGACATCTACCTCTCGAAAAAGCAATACCCCGACGTGAAGGACGGCGAAAAGGTCGTGGTTCGCATCGCCGAGTGGGCCGAGGGCAGCAAAAGCCCCGTGGGCGAACTGGTCGAACGGCTCGGCATGGCGGGCAACAACGACACGGAGATGCACGCCATCCTGGCCGAATACGAGCTGCCTTACCGTTTCGACCCCGAAATCGAACAGGCCGCAGAGGCGATCGACGGCAGCATTACCGCCAAGGAGATCGCCGCACGCCGCGACTTCAGGCAGGTGACGACCTTCACGGTGGACCCGGCCGACGCCAAGGACTTCGACGACGCGCTTTCGGTGCGCAGGGTCAAAGAGGGCGTCTGGGAGATCGGCGTGCATATCGCCGACGTGACGCACTACGTGCGCCCCCAATCGACGATCGACGACGAAGCCGTCGAACGCGGCACCTCGGTCTATCTGGTGGACCGCACCGTGCCGATGCTGCCCGAACGGCTTTCGAACGAGCTTTGTTCGCTGCGCCCGCACGAAACGAGCCTCTGTTTTTCGGCGGTCTTCACCCTCAACGAAAATCTCGACATCCTCGAAGAGTGGTTCGGCCGCACGGTGATCTACTCCGACCGCCGCTTCACCTATGCCGAAGCGCAGGAGGTGATCGAGACGGGCCGCGGCGACTATGCCGAAGAGATCGTGACGCTCAACCGGCTGGCGCAGGCGCTGCGCCGGCAGCGGTTCAAGAACGGCGCGATCAGCTTCGACCGCGAAGAGGTGAAATTCCAACTCGACGAAACCGGCAAGCCGCTGGGCGTCTATTTCAAGGAGCAGAAAGAGTCGAACCAGATGATCGAGGAGTTCATGCTGCTGGCCAACCGCCGCGTCGCGGAGTTCTGCGGCACGCGCAAGACCGATAAGGGCCGCACCGTCGAACGTACGATGGTTTACCGCGTCCACGACTCGCCCAGCGAGGAGAAGCTGGACCGTTTCCGGCAGTTCATCCTCCGCTTCGGACATATCTTCAAAGCCAGCAAGGGCCGCGCCGTGGCCAAGGAGCTGAACAAGCTTTTCGCCCGGATCAAGGGCACGACCGAGGAGAACGCCGTAGCGACGATGGCCGTGCGGTCGATGGCCAAGGCATACTACACGACCGACAACATCGGCCATTACGGACTGGCATTCCCCTATTACACGCATTTCACGTCGCCCATCCGCCGCTACCCCGACATGATGGTCCACCGCCTGCTGGCGCGCTATCTCGCCGACGGTAAAGCGGCCGACAAGGCGATGCTCGAAGATTTGTGCTTCCGCGCTTCGGAACGCGAAGTCGTCGCCGCCGAAGCCGAGCGCGCGTCGATCAAATACAAGATGGTCGAATTTATGAAGGAGCGCATCGGCGAAGAGTTCGAAGGACATATTTCGGGACTCACCGAGTGGGGCATCTATGTCGAGCTGGACGAAACCCACATCGAGGGCATGTCGTTCCTGCGCGACATCGACGGCGACTTCTTCCAGTTCGACGAGCCCAACTACCAGATCATCGGCCGCTCGTCGGGCCGCCGCATGACGCTGGGCGACCCTGTGCGCATCCGCGTCAAACGCGCCGACCTGCAGAAACGCCAGCTCGACTTCGAAGTGCTGCTCGACGGGCTCCGCACCCCGGCGCCCGCCGAAGGAAAAGGGCCCCAGGTGCGCCGCAGCAACCGACGCAAAAACCGATAGCCGTGCAACGCATCTACGACAAATGCCGGCGGCGGGAGCCGCTTTCGCGCGAGGAAGCCTACCGGCTCTACGACGATGCCCCGCTGCATGAGCTGGCGCTGGCGGCCGACGAGGTGCGCCGCGCCGTGGTTCCCGATCCTCAGGTCGTAACGTGGCAGATCGACCGCAACGTCAATATCACCAACGTCTGCATCTCGGGCTGCAAATTCTGCAACTTCCACTGCAAACCCCACCAGACCGACCGGGCGTTCATCACCACACAGGACCAATACCGCGAGAAAATCGACAGCACGCTCCGTCTGGGCGGCGACCAGCTGCTGTTGCAGGGCGGCCTGCACCCGGAACTGAAGATCGACTTCTACGAGAGGCTGTTCAGCGAATTGAAATCGCGCTATCCCTGGCTGCGGCTGCATGCGCTGGGTGCGCCCGAAGTGGCGCATATCGCCCGCATAAGCGGCCTGACGACGCTCGAAACCCTGCGCCGCCTGATGGCTGCGGGGTTGGACTCACTGCCGGGCGCGGGGGCCGAGATACTCGATTCAGACGTGCGCCGGGCCATCTCCCCCGCCAAACCTTCGGTCGAGAAGTGGCTCGACGTGATGCACGAAGCGCACTGCCTGAACCTGCCGACCTCGGCGACGATGATGTACGGGCACGTCGAGACGCCGCACCAGCGCATCGACCACCTGC
>CAKVKI010000144.1 GCA_934754975.1 uncultured Alistipes sp.
GTGCTGCCCGACGGCAGCAAGCTCGACAAACTCCGCACGTATAACGTGGCGCTCAACTTCGGATACCTCTTTTAGCCTATGACGGACGCAGTCGGAAAAGAGATCATTATCGAGGGCGTGGACCCCCGGGAGCTGTACGGACCCCGGAATGTCTACCTCGACCAGATAAAAACGCTCCACCCCAACCTGAAGATCGTTGCGCGGGGTTCTTCGCTCAAGGTCCTCGGCCCCGAAGCCGGGACCCGGCGTTTCGGCGAACAGATGGAGGGGCTGGTGGCCTATTACATCAAGTACGGGCACGTCTCGCCGCAGGTCATCGACCAGGCCTTCGCGGGCGGCATCGCGGCGCAGGAGGCCCCGGTAGACAAGGATGTGATCGTCTACGGCAACAACGGCAACATCGTCCGCGCCCGCACGGTCAATCAGCTCAGGCTGGTGAAACTTTACGACAAAAACGACCTGCTCTTCGCCGTGGGACCCGCCGGGTCGGGCAAGACCTATACGGCCATCGCGCTGGCCGTGCGCGCGCTCAAAGAGAAGCAGGTGCGGCGCATCATCCTCACGCGCCCGGCGGTCGAAGCGGGCGAGAAGCTGGGGTTCCTGCCCGGCGACATGAAAGAGAAGCTCGACCCCTACCTGCAGCCGCTGTACGACGCGCTGAACGACATGATTCCGCCCGCCAAGCTGGCGAAGTATCTGGAAGAGGGCACGGTGCAGATCGCGCCGCTGGCTTTCATGCGCGGACGCACGCTCGACAACGCCTTCGTCATCCTGGACGAGGCGCAGAATACGACCCTCCCGCAGATCAAGATGTTCCTCACGCGCATGGGACGCAGCGCCAAGTTCATCGTCACGGGCGACGTGACGCAGATCGACCTACCCCGCAAAAGCGACAGCGGACTGGTGCGTACGATGGAGATTCTGCGCGGCGTGGAGGATATCGGCGTGGTGGAGTTCGACGTGCGCGACATCGTGCGCCACCCGCTGGTGAAGCAGATCGTCGAAGCGTTCGACAAGGCTTCGACGGATAATTAAGAGTCTGGAATTGCGGGCGCGGAGATGACAGGGCGGGCCGGACGGATGGACGGATGAGCCGGATGAGCCGGAACCGCGTAATTTCCGTGCGTATCCTAGCCGCCTGCGGGAAGTCCCCTCCGAGAGGGGGCGTCGCGTCGCGTCGCCGAAGCGGCAACCGTAGGCCGAGACTCTTGTGGCGGCCCGGATGGACGGGGAAGTTTACGTCCGCAATCCGGTCGCATGCGGGAAGTCCCCTCCGAGGAGGGGATTTAGGGGAGGGTCAGACCTGCAAACGCGGCCGCCGGCCGCGGGGGAATGACCGCCGATAACGAAATAACAAGGCACAAAACCATTAAACTATGATTATCATGAACGACACACGTAATCTCGCGGCCCTTGAGCCGGCGCTGGTCTGGAAGCATTTCGCGCAGATCGCACGTATTCCGCGCCCCTCGTCGCACGAGGAGAAGATCCGCAAATACGTCCTGGATTTCGCCCGGGCGAAAGGACTCGAATGCAAGGAGGACGCCGCACATAACGTCTACGTCCGCAAACCCGCGTCGAAAGGCATGGAGGACCGCAAGGGCGTGGTCCTGCAGGCCCACCTCGACATGGTGCCCCAGAAGAATAACGACAAGAAGTTCGACTTCACGAAAGATGCGATCGACGCCTATGTCGACGGCGAGTGGGTGACGGCCGACGGCACGACGCTCGGTGCGGACAACGGCATCGGCGCGGCGGCCATTCTGGCCGTGCTGGAGGACGATTCGCTGGTACACGGTCCGCTGGAAGCGCTCTTCACGGCTACCGAGGAGACGGGTATGGACGGCGCGTTCGGGCTGAAAAAGGGGCTGCTGCACGGCGACATCCTGCTGAATCTCGACTCGGAGACCGAGGGCGAGCTGTACGTGGGCTGCGCCGGAGGGTTGGACGCGAACATCGTCTTCAAATATGCCGCCGAGCCGACGCCCGCGCGCAACTACACCGCTGCCCGGATCACGGTCAAGGGACTCAAGGGCGGCCATTCGGGCATCCAGATCGTCTGCCAGCGCGCCAACGCCAACAAGGTGCTGTTCCGTTTCCTGAACGCCGCGTCGGCGTCGCACGACGTGTTGCTCTGCTCGGTGGACGGCGGTGGCCTGCGCAACGCCATTCCCCGCGAAGCCGAGGCGGTCGTGATGGTCCGAACCAAAGAGTACGAAGCTTTCGCCAAGGAGCTGAAAGCCTATGAGAAGGTCATAAAGGCCGAATATGCCGGCATTGAGGACGCCGTGTCGATCAAGCTCAGGGAGTGCGAAGCCCCGAAGGAGCGGATCGCCGCCGACGTGGCCGCCAAGCTGACCCGGGCCGTTGTGGGGTGTCCCGACGGCGTGCAGCGCATGTCGGTGTCGATGCCCGGACTGGTGCAGACTTCGACCAACCTCGCGCGCGTGGTTTCCGACGGCAAGAACGTTAAATTGCAGTGCCTGCTGCGCAGTTCGGTGAACTCGGAGAAGGCCGCGCTGGGCGAAGCGATCGCCGCGGTATTCTCCCTGGCAGGGGCCAAGGTCCAGCTTACGGGCAGCTACGACGGCTGGAACCCGAACATGGAGTCGCCGATCCTCAAGGCCATGACCGCCTCCTACAAGGCCCTGTACGGTCGTGAACCCGCCGTGACGGCGATCCATGCCGGACTCGAATGCGGCATCATCGGCAGTAATTACCCCAAGATGGACATGATTTCGTTCGGACCCACGATCTGCTATCCCCACTCGCCCGACGAGAAGGTCGAGATCGCGTCGGTGGGCAAATTCTACGACTTCATGGTCGATACGCTGCGCAATATTCCCAAAAAGTAGCGCGCTTTGGAAGCCGACAAGGTCAAATGGTTCGTCATTGTCAATCCCGTGGCCGGAGGCGGCCGCGGGCTTGACCATTTTCCGCAGATATCGAAACTCCTGCGCGACGCCCATATCGTCTGCGAACCGGTCTTTACGGAGCATAAGTTCCACGCCACGGAACTCACCGTGTCGGCCGTCAAGGAGGGCTACCGCAACATCATCGTCGTGGGCGGCGACGGCACGCTGCACGAAGCCGTGAACGGGCTTTTCATCCAGCAGGAGGTGTGCCCCGACGAAGTGCTGCTGGCCGTGATCGCCGTGGGAACGGGCAACGACTGGGTCCGCACGTTCGGCATCGCAAACCGCTATCAGGACGCCGTGAAAGCCATCAGCGAAGGCTATTCGTTCCTGCAGGACGTGGGCGTGGTGTCGTACGAGGAGTCGCACTACCGCCAGAGCCGCTATATGGCCAACGTGGCGGGCGCAGGCTTCGACGCCCATGTGGTGCGCAAATTCTCGCACCTCAAGAAGAAGGGCCGCAAGAGCCGCTGGATGTACACGTGGTGCCTGGTGAAGCACTTCTTCCGCTACAAATCGACGGGCGTAAAGGTGTGGGTGGACGACAGGCTGGTCTACAACAACCTGCTGATGAGCATCGCCATCGGCATCTGCAAGTACAACGGCGGCGGCGTGCAGCAGCTGCCCGAAGCCGTGGCCGACGACGGTATGCTGGACCTGTCGCTGGTGCGCCCGGTGCATTTCTGGCACCTGCTGTTCCGGTTCCACTACCTGTTCAACGGCGGCATCTACCGCATCCGGCATATCCTGCAGGAGCGCGGGAGCTGCATCCGCATCGAGTCGTCGCCCGAAATCTCGGTCGAGGTGGACGGCGAACTGCTGGGCGAAACGCCGCTCGAATTTTCGATTCTCCACAAGGCGATCCGCATCGTCGTGGGACGGGAGTTTTACGACCGGCAGGAGCGCGGCGAGTGTCTGTGCGAGGGAAAGTAGCGGCCGCGGCCGGAATCTGCGCCGGAAAACGGCGTGCGGCAAGCGGTCGTGTCGGGCGGCGTTTCCGGGAAGAAGCGGAAAATAATACGTTAGTCTCTTTAAAAACGATGTGTAACACTCGGAAGCCGCTTGGAAGGTAAATCCGAACTATAAATCAAGCATGATTATGACGCCTAAAGAAGTTTTGGAAAAGTGGATAGACCGCTTTAATGCCGCCGATGCGGTCCTTATTACGGAGCTGTATGCCGAAGATGCGGTAAACCATCAGGTTGCGAATAAACCGGTGGTAGGTAAAACGGCGATCCATGAAATGTTTGCAAATGAATTTGCAACGGCTGAAATGGTTTGTATCGTAGAGAATATTTTTGAAGATGGAGAATGGGCGATAATGGAATGGAAAGATCAGCTCGGACTTCGCGGATGTGGATTTTTTCATGTGAAAAACGATAAAATCGTCTTTCAGAGAGGGTATTGGGATAAACTCTCGTTTTTGAAACAGCACAATCTTCCTGTCGAATAATGCTGTGAATTCGTCGCTGCTGTTTTTTGACGGATATGTGAACCGATGAGAATCTGAAACAAAAAAGGCAGGCTGAAATAAAGCCTGCCTTTTTTGTGTGCGGACCGTGCGGCTGCGCGTCGTTTGCCGTGCGATTCCGGTTGTTCCGGTTACGCAGTCCCGGTTTTGTCAGTCGGCGGTCTCGGTCACCTCCACTTCGGTAATCACCCAGCCGAAGAGGTCGTTGGCGCAGTCGGATTCGATCCGGCGGATCTGCGAAAGGTCGGTCGTGTCGGCCAGTATGGCGTTGAAGAACTGCGACATGGTGCTGTACGTGGCGTTCACCTTGCCGGCGAAACAGTTGTAGAAGGCCTTCTGCTGGTCGTGGTCCAGTCCGGCGGGCAGGATTCCCTGCGCCACCAGGTAGTTGTAGGGGTAGATGTGCCGCATGTTGCGCGCATCGGCGTTCAGCTCGTCCACGATGGTCGTCACGACGACCATATCGACCGTGTCGGTTACGCCCGGCATTTCGACGAAGGTCGCGTAGACGGGGTAGTCGCCTTCGATAGCGCCGGCCACCTGGTCGGTGAAGAGTCCGAATTCGGCGTCGGTGAGGTCGTCGAGGTAGACCATCTGGCGGTAGCTGCGCAGGGCTTCGCGCATCGCCTTGCGCTGTTCGTGGTTCCATTGACGCTGCTGCGAGCAGCCGGCCAGACCCGCCGTAAACAACGACAGCAGGCAAACACTGAGGAGAATTTTTTTCATTGTTTCCTTGATTTTGGTTTTACTTTGGTGCAGGACGCAATCCGTGTGCCAAAAAATAGTTATCTTTGGGCAAAGAGAAATCCGCCGCTTCGCCCGGCGCGCCGGGCCGCTGCAAAAAACGACCGACTATGGATGTACTGACTTTCCGCGATTACTGCCTGTCGCTGCCGCTGACCGAAGAGACCACGCCCTTCGACGAAACGACCCTCGTCTACAAAGTCGGGGGCAGGATGTTCGCCTGCGCCGATATGACCGATTTCGAATGGGTCGCCGTGAAGTGCGATCCGGTGCAGGCCGTGCTGCTGCGCGAGCAGTACGACGAAGTGAGCGCGGCGTGGCACTTCAACAAACGCCACTGGAACGCCGTGCGCACCACGGGCGACCTGCCCGACGGCTTTATCCGCGAACAGATTCGAAACTCCTACCTGCTGGTACTGCGGCAGAACGTGACGCCCAAGGCTTTGCGGGAGGAGATACTGGCCTGTGTCGAAGCGCACGGACTGCCTCAATAGAATCATAAAGCAATACGGTAACGCAGTAACACAGGGGGCGCCCATGTTACTGCGTTACTCGTGGTGTTTGCCTGCGGCGTATGCGGTCGGCGTTACGGCATTACGGTGCGGTGCGCGCTGCCGGGCGGTGGTTTGCCTGCGGCTCTGCCTGCCTGCGTTACCCGCTCAGTTTTAATTTTTGATCGCCGCTGCGCGCCGCTTTAATTCTTGATTGCCGCCGCGCGCCGCCAGCGCAGGTAACCGGCCACGGCCAGCGCCGAGTAGAGGGCGTACAATCCGGCGGTGAGGGGGATTCCCTTGTAGAGATAGAGGCAGACCGTTATCAGGTCCACGCCCAGCCAGACGAGCCATTGCTCGACGTATTTGCGCGAGAGCATCCACATCGCCACGATGCTGGCAGCCGTGGTCATCGCGTCCCAGAAGGGCACGGTGCTGTTGGTGAACCGGGTGAGCAGGAAATAGATTCCGGCATGCGCCGCGGCATAGACCGCGATCAGCCCCGCTGCATAGCGCAGGGGCGTGTGTCCGATCCGGGCCGCCGCGGGTTCTGCGTTCCGGGCCGCCTGTCCTGCCGCCGCTGTGTTTCGGGCCGCCTGTCCTGCCGCGGGCTCTGCGCTCCGGGCTGTTCGGGCCGTTGCGGGTTCTGCGTTGCAGGCCGCCTGGTTGCTCTGTCCCGCCGCTGCGTTCCGGGCTGTTCGGGCCGCCTCGGGTTCTGCGCTCCGGGCCGTCAGGCTGTTCTGCCCTGCCTCGGGTTCTGCGTTCCGGACTGTTTGATCGGTCGGTCCTGCCGCTGCTGCGTTCCGGGCCGCCTTAGCCTTTTTGCGCGGGGCGTTGCGCCACACGATCCAGCCGTAAATCCCCGCCAGCACGTAGTAGACCTGCATCGAGCAGTCGGCGTACAGCCCCGCTTTGTAGTAGAGCGCGCCGTGGACCAGCGGCATGATGAGTCCCACGATCCACAGCCGGATGTCGGCGCGGTATTCGAGCCAGAGGTAGAGCAGTCCCAGCGCCACGCCGGCGATCTGCAGGATAAGTTTCCAATCCATCGTTTTATCTGCGTTGCGTCCCTCCGGATCGGGTTCCGGGCGGACGGAATTTGTCGGTTCTGCTGTTCTGCCGGTCCTGTCGGTTCGGCTGTCCTGTCGGTTCTGCTGTTCTATCGGTTCTGCTATTCGGCCGTTCGGCTGTTCAGCCGTTCGGACCTGCGGACGGCCGGGCGGGTGTCCGG
>CAKVKI010000145.1 GCA_934754975.1 uncultured Alistipes sp.
GGTTCATGAAGTTCATGTCCAGCACCGAAGCCTTGCGGATAGCCATGAAGCGCTCCACGAAGATAAAGATCGTCACGCCGCCCAGCGCCAGCAGCGGCCACATCAGCCAACCGCCCTTGGTAAACAGCGTCCACAGCCCCATGCGGGTCTCCTCACTGGTGGCCACCGCCTCGGCAGCCTGCAAAAAAGTCATCATAGTGTTTTAGAAATTATTTAAGTTTTGTTATTAAATTTTCTTTTTTCGTTTCCGTTCGTCGTTCGTCTGCGCCGTACCGCTGCGCCCTAAATTCCGCCCCCGGGAGCGGCTTGCCGCAACGCGGCCGGACTGCGGCCGGATAAATTTCAGCTGTTCTTTCCGTTCATTGCTCTTCATCCTTAACGTATTCGAACGCCTGCAGCGTATCCGCCGCCGCGCGCTGACGCTCTTTTTCCAGGCGGGCGGCCTCACGGCGGGCTTCGCGCCGGGCCTTGCGCTTCTTGTTGGTGAAACGCTCCCGGATGCGCCGCCGCAGGTCGCGGAAATTGTCGAAATCCTCCTTGAAGTAGATACCGATGCCGGTCTCCTGCAGACCCTGGTTCTCGTCGAAGCGGTCGATGGTCTGCGTAAAGGCCTTGGCCTTGAGCGTTCCCGCCCGGTCGATCAGGTAGGTGATGTAGGCTTCGCCCATGAAGTTGGACATCGAACTGCTGATGGCCTGTTTGTTGTCGATCAGGTAGTTGCCCTCGACCTCGACGAACAGGCGGTTGTTAATCAGGCTCTTCGAAAGACCGAAGTCCACTTCGTCGCTGGTCAGCTCCGATTTGGGACGGTAGCGGATGACGATGTTGTAATCGTCGTTCGAAAGCAGGTTGCTGACCATATTCGACAGGAACTCGAGTCCCGTCGCGGCCGAAACCGACGCGCCGATATTCGACGAAGCGGCGTTGTTCTCGGACATGAAGCTGTTGAAAAGCAGCAGGTAGGCGAACTGCGTATCGACCGTCTCGGGGGTGGTCAGCGCATTGGCGACCACGGCCTGCGTCTCGGGGTCGGTGCCGGGCACGTTCACGTCGAAGGTGATGGCCGGGTTCGAGAGCCGGTCCCCGAGGTGGATGATGCACTCGACGGGCACCGAGCGGTCGGCCGTCATGTTGTCGGCCGTACCCTGCAGCAGCGGCTGCAGCGAAGCTTTGAGCTTGTAGATGGCTTCGATATCGAGCATGGCGTCCATCGGCGAACCGGTCCACTGGATCGTCGAACCGTTCTCGATGATGAACTTCTTGTTGATGATGTTCTGGAGTGAGAAAAGGAAACTCCCCTCCGTGATGGTATAGTCGCCGTACATTTCGAAGACGTTCGAACGGGGATTGATCTGCAGGTTGAGCGTTCCGTCGCCGCGGCCTTTGAGCGTATTCCCCGACACGCTCAGTTCGACCTCGACGCCGGGCCGTACGTCGAGCGCCAGCGCGATCTTCATCTGGTTTCCGGCGACGGTCTTCTGCTGGCGGTGGCGTTCGAACATCATCTTGCGCCGCGCCAGGTTATCGACCGTATCGACCCTGGCCGGCTCCCGGAACGTCACGAAATCGGCGTACGAGATATTGGACTTGTTCGACAGCGGCATGAAGAACGACGAATGGTCGTCGGTGGCGGCGGCGATGTCCATATTGACGGCGCCCTTGTCGCCCGAGATGCGCGCCGTACCCGAAGCGTAGACCCGGCCATAGAAGAAGTCGTTGTCCTGCGCCGTGGTGTTGAGTACCAGCATCTGCTGGGGAGCGACACGCACGTCGTAGGCGATATTGGAGAGGTGCTGCAGGCTCAGGTCGATGTCGAAGCGGCCCCGGTTGCCTTCGGGATCGAAAACCGGAACGTTCGACGCGCGGAAACGATTGCCCCGCACGTCGAGAACGGCTTCGGGCATCGAATAGGTCACCTGCGTAAAATCGACCTTCGTCGAAAGCCCCGTAACATGGATCCGGCCCGTCAGGTCCGCGTCCCGGCGCTGGCCCTGCAGCACCAGTTCGGCCGAAGCGAGTCCCTCGGTTTGGGAAATCACGCCCGAAAGCACCGGATCGAGCAGTCCCATGTCTAAACTGTCGATGTTCAGCCGGGCGTAATAGCGCACCTGCGAGGGGGCGTAAAAGCCCCGGATAAGCGTATCGCGCTTGTTGCGGTCGGTGACGGTCACCCCGGCGCGGTTGCGCGAGAAGTCCCAGCGCGAAGAGAGCCGCAGCGGAGGAGCCGGAATGTCATTGACCTCCAGGCTGTCGAGCAGGATGTCGGCGGAAATTTCGCCCGCATGAAGCACGGATTTCATCGTCGCGGAACCGTTGGTGCGCCCCTCGACGACGTACCCCATGCGCTCGGCGACCTGCGTGAAGGGCGAGAGGTCGAAGTTGCGCAGGCGCAGCGTCACCGAATCCCCGCGGCTGCGCGACGCGACGCCGTCCAACAGCAGTTCCTGCTCACGGTTCATCACGAAAAACTTGTCGATCACGACCTGCGCCGTGTCGAGTTGTATCTTGTGTGCGTAAATCTGCCACGTTTTCGAACCGCGGGTGAGGTGCGAGGGCAGGATGCGCAGATCCACCACACGGCCGTTGGGACCGTGTTCGTCCACTACCTGCGCCTGCACGCCCAGCAGGCCCGACACCTTGCGCAGCGTATCGTTGAAACCCGCCGAAACCTGCATGCGCCCCTGCTTTGCCCCGCCCGTGAGCGACAGCTGCGGCAGGTGCAGCACCCCCGCGTAGAGATCCTCGGCCGAAGCGTAGACCGTGAGCGAATCGCCCCGGTTGGAGGCGTTGATGCTCAGGCGCGTGGCCAGCATGCGTTTGCGCTCGACGTATTCCGACGTCGCCTTGAGCGAAAGCTGGTCGCTGGCCGGATTGAAAAGCAGCTGCATCGACGAACCGTCGGCGATCTGCAGTCCGGCCGAGATGGCGTCGGTAATGGGGTCGATATGGCGGATATTGACCGACAGCAGCGAATAGTCGTCGGCCACGGCGGTTTTGCGGCCGCGGGGCGTCGTGCCGCCCTCGCCGCGGCGCAGCAGCGGGAGGTATTTCCAGGCGCTGCGGCGCAGGTATTCGAAGACTTCGCGGTAGCTGGTCTTGCTGCGGAACGTGGCGTCGGCGAAGTCCGAGCGCAGTTCGACGAGCTTGCTCTGCGCCGAGTTCTCGCCCGTGACGGTCATGGTCTTCGAGGTGATCTGCTTGTCGTTGTAGCGGTAGACGACGTCGGTGACGTGGATGCGGCCGTTCAGGTCGTCCAGCGAGCGGCCGCCGGCATTGGCCGCGATACGCGCCGTGAGCTGCGAAACGGAGTCGCGGCGGTTGATATGGAGCCGGGCGAGGTCGGCATGGCGCAGGTCCATCGTGAAGTCATAGCGCGGAATCGAGTCGTTGAAGTCCACCAGTCCCGAGAAATCGAAATCGAGGTTGGGATCGCGGGCCGTGATGCGGCCGTCGAACTGGCGATTGCGCAGGCGGCCGTTGAGCCGCAGCGAATCGTAAATATAGTCGTTGAAGCCCAGCTGCGTGACGTTGCCCACGACGTTGGCGTCGGTATAGCCTCTGCCCACCACCCCGTCGATATAGGCCGTGAGGGTCGCGTTGCCCAGCAGGTCGCGGCGGCCGAGCAGTTCGCCCAGGCGCAGGTTATGCGTCTCCACGTCTCCCCGCACGCTGCTGCGGCCCGCCTTGAGCGGCGTCATCCGCAGGTTGCAGGTCACCTCGCCCACGCCGGTCGAAGCGCCGACCTGCATGTCGAACGACGAAAGCAGCCCCTTGAAACGGGCGTTGATGTCGATCTGGTCCGTGTTGCCCAGCATGCCGACCAGCTTGTCGGACAATTCGCGGCCCCCGATCCCGGCGGCCAGTTCGTCCACGGCTTCGGCCGAGGATTTGAGCCGCGGAACGTTCAGGTCGAAGCGGGTCTGTCCGATATCGGGAAGCCCCCGGACCGAAGCGTCGGCGATGAGCCAGGTGCCCTGGCCGATCTGCATGCTTTTGATCTTGGCCGTGAAATCGGCGACTACGCCCGCGATCTCGACATTGACGTTGCTGAAATCGGTATGCCAGCCGCGCAGCTTGGGGGCGAAATAGGCGATGTCGTCCGTCGAGACGGTCGTATTGCGCAGCGCGCCGTCGATGCGCACCTCGCCGATGAAATCCTTGTACTCGGCCCACGAATCGCCCGCCAGCGAAATATAGGGAATCTGCACGTTCGAACGTTCCGTCACGACGGAGACGTCTTCGAAGCCCATGCAGCCGTTGGTCAGGTAAAACTGCCCGGCGAAGCGGTCGAGGACGAAGCCGCTGCGCTCGCGCGCCGAGAGGGTCTCGATGGTGGTATAGATGGACTGCCCATCGATGGTGAAGTCGTCCACATGCGCCGAGATGCCGTAGAGGTGCATATGGCTGAAGTCGATGCCGAATTCGGGATCGCGGCGGTCGAGCCGTTCCAGGCAGAGGTCCATGTTCTCGATCGACGCTTTTCGAAGCGACAGGCGGAAATTGCCCTTCTTGGGTTTGTCGGGATCGCTGATCCTGTTCACGATCTGCTTGATGTTCATCTCCCCGCCGGGCGTCTCGCGCAGATAGAGCTTGGCGTCGGCGATCTCGCCGCGGCTCAGCGAAAGGCCGCCGCCGAAGATGCCCAGTCCGGTGACGAACGCGTCGAGCCGGCCGACGTACAGCAACGTATCGCGCTGGTAATCCTCAACATAAAAACCCTTGACTTTGATTTTGCTGAAAAGCCCGATATCCACGCAGTCGATGCTGACGGTGGTTTCGAGTTTTTTCGACACCATACGCACGGCTTTCTGCACCACGAAGTTCTGCACGGCCGGAATGTCGAGCAGCAACGAGAGCAGCAGAGGCAGAATTATCAGCAACAATGCAGCGGCCGATAACACCTTTCCCAATATTTTTATACCTTTGCGCATTGGTAGGTCGTTATAACCTGCAAATTTAACTATAATTAGTTAAAAAAACGAAAAAAACCGCAATGGATATTACTATTCTGGGCATCGAATCTTCGTGCGACGACACATCCGCCGCCGTGATACGCAACAATGTACTGCTGTCGAACGTCATCGCCTCGCAGGCCGTCCATATCAAGTACGGCGGCGTGATCCCCGAACTGGCTTCACGGGCCCACCAGCAAAACATCATTCCCGTGGTGGATACGGCGCTCCGGGACGCCGGGCTGACTCCCAGCGAGATCGACGCCATCGCCTTTACGCGCGGCCCCGGCCTGCTGGGTTCGCTGCTGGTGGGCGTCTCGTTCGCCAAGGGGCTTTCCATTGCGCACAATATCCCGATGGTCGAGGTCAATCACCTGCAGGGACACATCCTTTCGCACTTCATCGACCTCCAGGACCGCACCCTGCCGCACCCCGGCTTTCCGTTCCTCTGCCTGCTCGTGAGCGGCGGCCATACGCAGATCGTACGCGTGGATTCGCCGCTCGAAATGGAGATCATCGGCACGACGATCGACGACGCCGCAGGCGAAGCCTTCGACAAGTGCGCCAAAGTGATGGGACTGCCCTACCCCGGCGGCCCGGTGATCGACAAGCTGGCCAAAGAGGGCGATCCGAAGGCGTTCCGTTTCGCACGGCCCCATGTCGACGGATACGACTACTCGTTTTCGGGGCTCAAAACCTCGTTTCTCTACACGCTGCGCGACGCCGTGGCGGACGATCCCGGTTTCATCGAAAACAACAAGGCCGGGCTGTGCGCTTCGCTGCAAAGCACGATCGTCGAGATCCTGCTGGACAAACTGGTGCGGGCGTCGAAGGACCTCGGCATCCGCGACATCGCCATCGCAGGCGGCGTTTCGGCCAACTCGGGACTGCGCAACGGCATCGTCGAAGAGGGCAAAAAACGTGGCTGGCGCACGTTCCTGCCCGAATTCAAGTTCACGACGGACAACGCGGCGATGATCGCCATGGCGGGTTACTACCACTACCAGCACGGCGACTTCTCGTCGCTCGACGTCTCGCCCGTGGCGCGGCTGCAGGAGTTGTAACCACAGACCTCATCCCGCACAGGCGTTATGGCTTACCAAATCGCAGCCCTCCTGCTTCTGGTTGTATTCTACGGCATATACGCCGGAAAACTCCTGCTCCAGCGCAAACGGGGCATCCGGACCGACCAGATGGCCAAAGGCAGGAAGGACAAACGGCTGCTCAGGACCGAAGCGGCCATGAAAACCGCGACATACGCCGTCCTCGCAGCCGAAATAGCCAGCATCGCATTCTTTGACGGCAATCATACGGCTCCCGTAATTCGGGCGGCGGGTTTATGCCTGGCCGGAGCTGGCGTCGTCGTTTTCGGAACTGCCGTTCACACGATGCGCGACAGCTGGCGGGCCGGCATTCCCGAAAAAGACCGGACAGAGCTTATCACGGCGGGAATATTCCGCATCAGCCGCAATCCGGCGTTCGTCGGCTTCGACCTGCTGTACATCGGAATCCTGACGGCTTTTTTTCAACTGGGCACTGCTGATTTTCACCCTTTTCGCCGTAACCATGCTGCACCTGCAGATCCTGCAGGAGGAAAAATTCCTGCCGTCCGTATTCGGCAGCAGCTACCTCGAATACCGACGCAAAGTCCGCCGGTATCTGTAATCCGCCCCGTAACGAAAAACTCCCGGCCGGAGGGTCGGGAGCGGGTCCGAAAGGCACGGAAAAGCACTCCGCGCTTCCGAAAAAGCGATCTATTTTAGAATGCAAGGATCGGACG
>CAKVKI010000146.1 GCA_934754975.1 uncultured Alistipes sp.
GGATCAGCCCTATTACGCTTCGCCCAATCCGGTTGCGACCTTCGGCAATCTCTCGTCGATGGCCCATACGAACGCTTCGTATGCGCTCCTTTTGGAGAAGTTTATGCCTGAATGGGGTGATGAGGACGGAAAGGATTTTGCGGCCGGGACGGTGAATCTGGTTGCCGGGCACCTGAAATTCGGTACCGGGTCGGCCCGGGGTAGTCTGAAACTTCCTGCTATTGCCGCCCTGATCTCGCCGACGGATATTATCCTTGAATTCGACGCCTGTTCTTATTACGAGCCGGCTGGCGGCAGTGTCGGTTACTTCCCGACCACCTCTCCCGCTGTGCCCGGAATCAAGGATGACTGCTATGTGACGGTTGCCGACGGTGCGAAACTCATCACGTCGGTGGATGGTGTCGTTTGTGAGGCGTCGTCCGAGGTGCAGGTCGTCAGCAGGGATCAGACGGAGATGGATCTGGCGATTCCGCAGTATCAATATACGCATCATGTGGTGAAGATTTCGGGGGCGACGGCGACGACGCGACTCGTCATTCAGAGCAAAACGACGGGTGGCGGAGGCCGTATGTGGCTCGATAACATTACGATCCGTAAGGCTGAATAGCTTCGAGCAAGGAGGGCCGGGGATTGCGTTCGGCAATCCCTGTGCTTTCCTTTCGTTTCGCATGCGCTGAAAAAGAAGCGGGTTTCTCGTTTGCTTTTTTTGCGTGTGTAAAAAAAAGAGCTATAAAAAGAAAATTTGTAATGTGTTTTGTTTTGAAAAAGCAAATAAATGTTTATATTTGCCTTTGCTTTATGTGCTTTTTTGTTCCTAATGTGAATCTAATTCAATCGTTATAAAATGAATAAAGTAGAAAGCGCCCTGTCGCGCACGACCGATACCAAAGCCCTGGTGATCGGAATCGAAACCCTTCCGCGGGTTGCGGATATGTTCAAGGAACTTTTTCCCGGCAGGCGTGCGCTTGTTGTCGCCGATACCAATACGTGGCGGGTGGCCGGCAACGATGTTCACCGGATTCTGGCCCGGGCGGGTGTTGCGCAGGATGAGGCGCATGTTTTCACTGACCCGAAACTTTATGCCGAGTGGACATTCGTTGAGCAGCTGGACGGCGTGCTGTCCAAAACCGATGCTGTTCCCATCGCCGTGGGGTCGGGCGTTATCAACGACCTGACCAAGCTTTGTTCGCACCACAACGGCCGCCGCTATATGGTCGTGGGGACCGCTGCCTCGATGGACGGCTATACGGCTTACGGCGCCTCGATCACCAAAGACGGTAACAAGCAGACTTTCGACTGCCCGGCCCCGCTGGGCATGGTACTCGACCCGACGATCGCCGCCGCTGCCCCTGCGAAAATGTCGGCGTCGGGATATGCCGACCTGATTGCGAAGATCCCGGCCGGAGCCGATTGGATGCTGGCCGACGCGGTCGGTTCCGAGCTGCTCGACGAATTTGCCTTTTCGGTGGTGCAGGACGGGTTGAAAGACGCCCTCTGCGATCCGGCGGGCGTACGTGCCGGCAATGTGGGCAAGGTCGAACAACTGGCCGAAGGGTTGCTGCTGAGCGGCTTTGCGATGCAGGCCACGCAGTCGAGCCGTCCCGCGTCGGGCGCCGAACACCAGTTCAGCCACCTTTGGGATATGGAACACTTGAAATACAACGGCGCTTCGGTGTCGCACGGTTTCAAGGTCGGTATCGGCACGTTGGCTTCGACGGCGTTTATCGAGATGCTGCTCGATACGCCGGTCGAGACGCTCGATATCGAAAAATGCGTCGCCGCATGGAAGTCGTGGGAGGAGACCGAAAAGGATATTCACCGGATTTTCGACAACGACCCCGAGTTCGTGGCCCGCGGTCTGGTGGAGACCAAAGGCAAGTATGTCGATAAGGAGGGGCTGCGCCGCCAGTTGCAGCGTTTGCAGAAGGCGTGGCCCGTGCTGAACGGCCAGATTCGCCGGCAGATCATTCCCTTCGGCGAAGTCCGCCGTCGTCTCGAACTGGTCGGCGCGCCTTACGAGCCGGAATATATCGGCGTTTCGCGCGCCAAATTCCGCGCCAGCTTCGAAAAAATACCTTACATGCGCAGCCGCTTTACGGTGATCGACATCGCGTTCCGCTGCGGATGGATGGACGAATGGCTTGACAAACTCTTCGGAAAGGGCGGAATTTGGGAAATAAAATAGCATTTGGGAAATAAAGTAGTATATTTGCTTTCTGAAACTACTAAACTTTCATTCCGAAATGACTCCTGAACAAACCAAACGCTTCAAGTACTGGCAGACCCGTACGATCGTCGCCACGATGGTCGGTTACGCGCTCTTTTACTTCGTGCGTAAAAACTTCTCGCTCGCCATGCCCGGCCTTGAGGCCGATCTGGGGATATCGAAAACCAGTCTGGGCGTTTTCCTGACCCTGAACGGCGTGGTCTACGGACTCTCGCGTTTCGTGAACGGCATTCTGGCCGACCGGATGAACGCCCGCTGGTACATGGCTATCGGTCTTGCGCTCTGTGCATTGGCTAACTTTGCCTTCGGATTCGGCGAGGATGTCTCCTATTGGATCACGGGCCAGCACGACGGTTCGCAGTTCACCAATACGATGATTCTCTTCATGGGTATCATGTGGGTGATAAACGGCATGCTGCAGGGAACGGGATTCCCGCCCTGCGCCCGCCTGCTGACCCACTGGATTCCGCCTACGCAGCTGGCGACGAAGATGTCGGTCTGGAATACTTCGCACTCGATCGGGGCCGGTCTGGTCGTGATCCTCTGCGGATATATCATGGGTACGCTGGGTATGAACGTCTCGGCCGATCCCGATGCCGTGGCGACTATGGCCGCCAATCTGGGCGTGCAGCCCGGTGATGCCGCGGGCATGGAGCGCGTCATGGCGGCCGCCGCGCATGCCGGGGCCTGGAAATGGTGTTTCTGGATTCCTTCCGCCATTTCGTTCGCAGGCGCTATCGGGCTTGTCGTCTTCCTGCGCGATACTCCCTCGTCGGTGGGGCTTCCCGAATTGGAGGGCACCGAAGTCAGGCCGGTGAAAAAGACCGCCAAAGGCGCTGAACACCGCGCATTCCTGATGAAGCACGTATTCAAAAATCCGCTGATCTGGATTCTGGGCTTTGCCAATTTCTTCGTTTATGTCGTTCGCTTCTCGGTACTCGATTGGGGACCTTCGCTGCTGAGCCAATCGAAGGGCGTCAGCATGGAACACGCCGGCTGGCTCGTGGCGATGTTTGAGATCGCGGGCATCGTCGGAATGCTGGTCGCCGGTTGGGCGACGGATAAATGGCTGAAAGGCCGTGCCCACCGTACCTGCGTATTCTGCATGGCCGGAGCCGCGATTTTCGTCTTCCTCTTCTGGCAGCTTCCGGCCGATGCGCCTGTCTGGCTGCTCTTTACGACCCTCTGCGCCGCCGGTTTCTGCATTTACGGCCCGCAGGCGTTGATCGGCATCGCCGCGGCGAATCAGGCGACGAAAAACGCCGCTGCGACGGCCAACGGCCTTACCGGTTTGTTCGGCTATGCGAGTACCGTCGTTTCGGGCGTCGGACTGGGCTATGTGGCGCAGCATTACGGCTGGAACTGGGCTTATGTCGGTATTCTCGGCATGGCTGTCGTGGGTATGTTCGTGTTCCTGCTGATGTGGGGTGCGCGTGCCGACGGTTACGACGCCGAACCGGAGCGGAATTAAGCCTGCTTGTCCCGTAACGGGAAAACGATATGGACTTTCGGGTCCGAAAGTGTCCGGCGCCGATAACGGTTTCGGACACTTTATTTTGAAATCTGAGAAAAAAAATGTTATCTTTGTTCAATTAACCGTTAAAAGACAGAGTGATATGCTGAGTATTGCCGAACGACACAAATACATCCTCGATAACCTGAACAAATACGGCTTCGTGCGTATTACCGACGTCGCCAACGAATTGGGTGTTACGAAGGTGACGATCCGCAAGGATGTCAAGATACTGGAAAGCAAAGGCTTGCTCTATAAAGTACACGGCAGCGCCCGTCCCGCCAACCCCCATGTGGCCGATATGGACGTGCATGTCAAGGACAACATCAACCGCGATTCCAAGCGGCTTATCGCACAGCGTGCGCTCGAACTGCTGGAGGATAACGACTCGATCATCGTGGCTTCCGGCTCGACCATCTATGCCTTTGCCGAGGAGATCAAGGCGCGCCAGTGGCATCACCTGAACATCGTTACGCCCTTCCTGCGGCTGGGCGTGCTGCTCAACGAAGCGGAAAATGTCAATGTCGTACAGTTGGGCGGTACGGTGCATAAGAAATCTTTGTCGGTGCTGGGCGAGGAGGCCGCGCGTTCGCTCGACGACTGCATCTGTTCGAAGCTCTTTTTCGGCGTGGACGGCATCGACCTCGAACACGGCATCACGACCTCTACGATCGACGAGGCGAAACTCACGCGCAAGATGATGAAGGCGTCGTCGCAGAATATCGTGCTGGCCGACTCTTCGAAATTCGGACAGCGCGGTTTCGGACGCATTTGCGCCTTGGAAGATATCGACGTGATCGTTACCGACGACCGGATTTCAGAACAGATGGTCGCCATCGTCGAGGAGGCGGGCGTGGACCTGATAATCGTCAAATAGGGTAACAGCCGAGTCTGAAAATAGGTAGATAAAATGCGCGCTGCGCCATGTGCGGGCGTTCTGCAGGACGTCTGAAAATAAAAACGGTTCCGGAGTATTCCGGAACCGTTTCTGTTTTGTTCAGTGGCAGTGCGATTATTTGGTCCAGGCGGCGTAACCGGTGCTGATCGTTTCCCAGTCGGTCAGCGCCGTGCATCCGCGGAAGCAGGTGCCGAAAGTCTTCGGCGCGGTGAATGCGTCGGGGTGGAGCGAACGTTCGTAGATGTGTACTTTCACGCCGTCGATGGTCGTGTAGGGCGATTCGACGGCGAGTTTTGCCGCATCGCGGAATGTGCCGCTGAAGTCGGTGACCTTCCGGCTGTCGTCGAACATGTCGGCGGGAACGCTCGCAAGTTCGGTGCAGTTTGCCAGAAGCCATTTGTAGGAAGTGACGTTGGTACACCCTTTGAATACGTTTTTGCCCACTTTCGTCAGGGCTTTGTTGCCGAAGAAACAGCTTCGGAAAATGTCGGCCGACGTGCATCCTGCGAAAAATTCGTCGGGAATCTCCTTGAGTGCGGTGCAGCCGTAGAAAGTCTCCTCGAAGTTCGTGGCGTTGACAAACCCTTTGAACAGGCCCGCAGGCAGCGTCTCGAAGGCCGTATTTCCGGAGAAGGTGAATTTCAGCGTCGTGATCTGGGGACTTTGGGCAAAAAATCCGGCCGGAATGGTTTTGAGCTGCGTGCAGTGGGCGAGGAAGCTTTGCAGCGACGTGACGTTTTTCAGCGGGACGAGCAGATTTTCGGGAACGGACGTGAGCGAAGCGCATTTGGTGAAACATCCCAATACGTCGGTAACCTTGTCGCAGCCTTCGAACAGCGAAGCCGGAATGGCTTGCAGGCCGCTGCATCCTTCGAAGCCGTATTTGAATGTGGTTACTTCGGCGAATGAGTCGGTCGTGTTTTCGGGGATTGTTTTCAGGTTGGCGCAGAGGTAGAACGCATAGGTCATCGAAGTCAGGTTTACGTTGCCCCACTGCCTGACGGCCGTCAGGTAGCTGCGGGAGGTCTCGGAGTGTCCCTGCAGGCTGTAGAGCTGTTCCACCGAACCGGATACGGAGACTTTATAGACGCCTGCTTCGGCGTATTCGTAATTTACCAGGTTGCCTGTCACGGGATTTAGGGTCAGGTTGAGCTTCTCGCTGTACCCGTCGCCGTAATCGATCGTGCAGTCGATGGCACCCGAGAGAGGCAGTATGATCTTGCCGCCTGCCGGGACGGTGTATTCGAGGATGAGCGCCGGAGGGCCTTGGGTGACATTGATCGTGGCCGAAACCTCCGCAGGATTGTCCTTGCAGCCGGTGGTGACCGTTACCACGGCCGGCCTGTTGCCGCCGCCGGGATTGGGTGACGCCGTGAGGCGGAGTTTGTCGGTCTCCTTGGAGATCGTTATCCAGTCTGCGTCGCAGGCGGCGTCCCATGTCTGCTGGTTCGTGGTTACCGTGATGGGGTCAATTCCCCCCCCCTCGTTGGGGAACTCCGCCGTACGGCTCCCCAGAGTCAGGGCCGGCGCAACGCCTTGTTCGACCGTGACTTTGCCGATGACGCTTTCTCCGTTCGTTATGGAGATTACAGCATTGCGGATCTCTTCGGTGTTCTCTTCGATTCCGACGGTCAGCTGGTTGCCGGACAGGGCGGCCGTACACCACGACTGG
Organism: uncultured Alistipes sp.; assembly: GCA_934754975.1. GTDB lineage: Bacteria > Bacteroidota > Bacteroidia > Bacteroidales > Rikenellaceae > Alistipes. The sequence continues at coordinate 6,311 of CAKVKI010000146.1, forward strand.
TCGGATTCCGGTGCGGCTTCGAAGTTCTTTTCCAGGGTGAGGATGAATTGACCTGCATGGTGGGTCGCGGTTATCGCGGCAGAGGTTCCGTCTTGTGAAATCTTGACGTCCGGATCGGGTGTGACGAACTTGATGGCCGGGTTCGGAGTGTCGTCGTCCGAGCATGCGCTGCTCAACAGCAGCAGGCATAGCATAGCGCAAAGCTGTTTCATAATGATGGGATTAAAGTTTGACATGAAGAATCGTTTCAAATATAATGAAATTTTTCCGTCGTTGTGTTGATCGCTTGTGCTTTTTTGTCCGAAACCGCAGTTTATTTGTTTTCAGGCCGGGACGTGCAGGAAGTTTCTGCCGCCGGGGGGGGGCGGAG
>CAKVKI010000147.1 GCA_934754975.1 uncultured Alistipes sp.
GACGAAAGCGACGCCGACGAAAGTTTCTTTACGCGGCTCGACGAGAAATGCTTCATTTTCGACGGCAAGAGCCACCTGGGCGACTTCGAGCGGGTGCTGGGGCTGGACGAGGAGATTTTTAACGACGTGAAGGGCGAGGCCGAAACGCTGGCCGGGCTGATGCTCGAACTCAAGCGCGACTTCCCCCGCAAGGGCGACGTCTTTACGTCGCACGACATCCGTTTTACGGTGCAGGAGATGGACGGGCACCGTATCGACAAAATCCGTGTAGATTTGCTGGCATGACGAAGGGGCTCTTTATCGAGCCGCCGATGACCGAGGCGGAAGCCGCCGCGTGGACGACGCCCGGCGAGCGGATCGCCGCGCAGGAGTTCCTGCGCGAACGCCGCCGCAGGGAGTTTCTGACATGGCGCGCCGTCGTGCGCCGCGAGCTGGGCGGCGACGTGCGGATCGCTTATAATGAAGCGGGGGCGCCCGTCGTTCGGGGGCGCGAGGTGCATATCGGGGTTTCGCACTGCCGGGACCGGGTGGCGGTCTGCATATCGGATGCGCCGTGCGCCGTCGATATCGAACCCGAATCGCGGGATTTCAGCCGCGCCGCGCCGCGCTATATGTCGCCTGTCGAACAGAGACTTTCTGACGATCCGCTGCTGTCCGCCGCAGTCTGGTGTGCGAAAGAGACCCTTTATAAATATGCCGGGCGGCCGGGGCTGGATATGCTGTGCGACCTGCATGTCGAAGCGGTCGATTTCGGGGCAGGGGTCGTCGTGGGGCGTATCGGAGACGAAGAGCCGGTACGGCTTTCGCTTAAGCGCGCCGACGGGTTTATTGCCGTATATATTTTGTAGCTTCGGGGTTGCGCCCCGCCGATATATGAAAATCCCCGCCTTAGCGGGGATTTGTGTTGTATGCCGGATTTTTCGGCGGCCTTTGCCGGATTGGGGCTGGGGCTGGTTGTCAGGCAGGGTTTTTCGGCGGCTTTTTTTTGCTTCCAGATCGCTTTTTGTCGGTTCCGGGGGGCTTTGCCGGGAGCTGAGGGCCGGGCCGGAACCGGGGTTAGGGTTCCTTGGGAGGATGGACCCGGAGGAGCTGAGGAGACGTCTGCGGGGGTGGAGCGGGGGTTGCCTGCGGGATGCGGCCGAGGGGGGGCTGCGCCTGCCGGAAGAGACTGGCCGGATTGCCGCCGCCTTAGAAGGCTTCCGAAGCGGTGAACAGGAATGCTGAGGAGCGCTTGCGGTCCCACGGAAGGTTCTGGTTGCCGTATACGCCCCAGCCGTAATCCAGCCGGATGTTCATGCGGTTCTTGAATTCGAAGCGGTAGCCGCAGCCGAAACTGTAAAGGGTGTTGTCCCACCGGAATTTGTCGGTGCCCCAGACCTGACCTCCGCCGATCCAGCCCACGATGCCGTGGCGGCGGTAAATCTTCTGCCGCAGTTCGATCTGCGTTTCGACGAGCCGTTTGTCGCGGTAGCGGCCTTCGTAGTAACCGCGCATGCGCTCCATGCCGCCCAGCTTGGCGTACATATGCCACGACGGGGTGCCCGCCGTGCAGTCGGCGTAGAGATCGTAGGCGAAGACGGCGCCTTTCCAGAGTTTCTGATAGAAGTCGAACGTCAGGGTGAAGCGCCCGAAGTTGCGGCGCGTATTGCCCAGCCACTGGGGATACCATTTGGCTTCGGCCTTGATGAAGACGCCTTTCGAAGCGTTGAAGGTCACGTCGCGCGTGTCGTACTGCGCGAAAATGCCGAGACTGGTGTTGAAGGCGTTCGGTTTGTCGCCCGTGGCGGCGATAAAGTTCGAGAAGGGATCCTGCTTTCCGGGGTCGTAACGATCCTGCCGCCATAAGTCGTACAGTTCGCCGATCTTGCCGCCGGGATTGTCGGCCGTTCCGTTCCGTATGGCGGTCAGGTATTCTTCCATGCCGCTCGACTTGTATTTGGCCCCGGTGTAGTCGATGCCGCCGCTGACGCCGATGTAGAATCGTCCGACGAGCGATGTGCAGTAGGAGATGCGGAAGATGCCCATCGTCGTGGTCAGGTCCTGCGCATACCCCTCTTTGCCCGCATTGTGGCCCACGCCGTAGAATGCGCCCGGGAAGTAGACGAAGGCTCCCGAATAGCTCAGCCGCCGTTTGTTGTGTTTGAAGATGTTGTCGCCCGAGAAGCGGAGGAGGAGGAATTTTTCGGTCGTGACGTTGCCGTATATCGAGATGTTCGACGGAGCGGTCACGGAGTCGGTGCGGTCGAGACGGTACAGTCCGGCGACGAGGAAACCCAGGCCGAAACCGACGTCGGATGAGTAGTTGGGACCGGGGGCGATGCTCCAGTCGATCTTTTTCTCGAACGTGCGGTCCACGTTCGAGCGGCTGTAATAGTCGATGATCCGGCGGATGAAGCCCTTGCGCTCGGCGGACGTCGTGAGCGCCGCCGTATCGGCGGGCTGCCGGCCCGGCCGCGCTTCGGCTGCGCCGATCTGGGACAAAGCCTCTTCGGTCGAAGGAAAATTGTCCTTCGCGGTGTCGGTAGTTTGGGCTGTTGTCGTAAATATCGTCAGCAACAGGCTGACTGTAAGGAAAATCCTGTATCCTTGTTCCATTAAGAGTGAGGTTGAAGGCGGTTTAAAGATAGCAATTTTTCGCCAATGTTCAAAATGGACACATTCAGGGCGTTCGGGGGTTCCCGATACGGAGATAAATTTCTATCTTTGCAGAGACGGTCGGAGCCGGTTCCGCGCCGCCTGTTTTGTTGGACCTGACTATTGAACTGCATGGAAATTACACGCCCCGTACCTTCGCCGAATCCGGTTGAACAACCTGACGCTACTCTGTTGCAGACCGCAGAGGAGGTGTCCGATGCGGTTTTCCGCAGCCTGCCCGTGCCCCCTCTGGTGCGGGAGCATTTCTGGGTGCAGTCGTCGGTATTTGCGGGTTGTATTTTTCCGGCGTCCGTGTTGCAGGGGTCCCATTTTACGGACGTGACGTTCCGTAACTGCGATCTTTCGAATGTCGATTTGTCAGGCTGCAGTTTTCAGCGGGTCGAGTTCGCGGAGTGCAAGCTGGTCGGCGCCAACCTTTCGGAAGGGACGTGGCAGCATGTTGTTTTCGAACGCTGCAAGATGGAGTTCGCCAATTTCACGCTGGGAAAATTCCGGTTCGTCCGTTTTGCCGGCGGGTCGATGCGGAGCGCCGGATTCGACGAATGCCGGTTCGAGCGTGTGGAATTCTCTCATTGCGACCTTACAATGGCTGAATTCAGCCGGACGAGGTTGAAGGGACTTTCGTTCGTCGATTCGGATATTCGCGGAATCCGGGTCGGAGATACCGGGTCTTCTGAATTGAAAGGGCTGAAAGTTAGTATGATGCAGGCTTCTGAATTGGCGCGTTTGTTGGGGCTGGAAATCGAGGAATAGTGATATATTCAAAAAATTTACATATTTCTTAAAAAATATTAGTAAAATAGTTGGAAGTTTGCTTTCCCGGCATTACCTTTGCCGTGTCTTAGATGATAAAAATATTTAAGAATTATTTAAAATTATTTAGTATGAAGGCAAAGATCAATGCGTGGTTCCGTACCGCTATGGTTATGTTGGGAGAGAGCATTAAACTCAGAGCGATGTAAAGCTCCCCTTTTTTGAGACAAGAATTAAAACTTCGATATACGAAAGAGTCCCGGCTTTGCAGCCGGGACTCTTTTATTTTGTTTTCAGCGGGATGTTGCCGCGGGGGAGGGATGGGGTGTTGCGGAGGGTGGGATTGCAGCCGGGATGCAGGGAACGCCGGATTTTAGCGGTGCGGTCCTGCCGAGCTGCTCCCGCTGAGCTGCCCCCGCTGAGTTGCTCCTGCCGAGTTGCCCCGCCGAACGGTCCTGCCGGCGGCCCGGCCCAGAGCTGTTCCGCCGGACTGCGGTATCGGAACGCTCGCTGAATTATTCCGCCGTTCTGTACGGTCGGCTTCCTCCTCGGGACTACTCCGCCCGGTTTGCGGCGTCCGCTATTTGAGCCCCAGCCGTTTGGCAGTCTCCTTGGGCAGGGCGTGCTTATTGACCATGATCGAGGTGGTCTTGTACGCGACGAACGGACGCGAGAAGTACCAGAAACCGTCGTAGGGCGGGCGTACGTACCACGAATTCTGCACTTTGAAATAGCGGTTGCCGGCCTGATCGGTCGCCGTGCCCATGATGACCATGCCGTGGTCGTCGGTGGTCTCGTAGTTGTCGAATGCCTGTTGGCGCATCTGCTGCGTGATGGCCAGCTCTTTGCCGGGTTTGTCGAATTTGTAGAGCGCTTCGTCCTTCTCTTTCTGCGTCAGCTTGCCCCAGCGTTCGGCTTCGGTGCCGTCCATATTGGCGAGGTCGGCTTCGGGGATGATGCCGATGGCCTTGGTCCGGCTGAAACCCTTCTCGCTCACGTCGGTGCCCCACGATACGGGGTAGTTGTTGGCCAGCGCGTTGTCGATGACGGCCATCATCTCGTCGAGCGGCAGGTTGTAGACCGTGCCCCACATCCAGTTGTCGGGAATTTCGATGATGAACTGCGTATAGAACGGATGATGCGTGAACGAAGTGATGTCGATGTAGTCGTCCATGTCGATCGGCAGCGATGCGGCGAACGATTGGGGCGTGTACTTCTTGCCCAGATAGGTGAATGTTTCGGGCATTTCGCCGAAATATTCGTCGAGGATGGCGTTGAAGCCGCGTTTCCAGGCCGTCGAAAGCGGTTTGTCCGAAGATTTTCCGCTGGCTTCGATCACGGCGTCGAGGTAGGCTTTCAGCACGAGCGACAGTTCGTGGAAATCGGCCTTCTCGGTGCCGTAGTTAAAGCCCGGATAGGCCTCCTGCGGCACGATGCCGTAGTTCTTGATCCCTTCGGTCACGTCGTGCGAAGCGCCGCCCTCGGCGAAGTTGATCTCGCCGTGCATGCGGACATATTTTACGGCCTTATCCATGAAGGTATGGCGTACGATCCACATCTCGGAGAGGTGGACCGCTTGGCCGCCGGCACGCAGGATCTCGCCTTCGAGGAACGAGAGGGTCGAGTAGCACCAGCAGGTGCCGCTGCGGTTCTGGTCCTTGACCGGGGTCATGGGGATCAGTTTGACGTCGGTGAATCGGTAGCCCTCCGGTTCGGTGGCTGCGGCGGGAGTCTGCGCTGCGGCCGCGAAGGCGGCGCAGAAGGCAATGGCTGTCAGCAGGAATTTTTTCATCGCGTGGGTAGTTTTTGGGTATTTGTCGTTGGGTTATTTCTTCGAGGCGGAGACGATTTTCCGGCACTCTTCGAGGGTCAGCGTCTCGGGTTTGGCCCCTTTGGGCAGGCGGTAGTTCTTGCCCTTGAAGGCGATATAGGGACCGTAACGGCCGTTCTTGACCAGCATGTCGGGGTCTTCGGGGAAACTGCGCAGCGGGGTGTTGGCCGCGGCCGAAGCTGCCTGCTGGGCATGTACGACCTCCACGGCGCGCTCATAGGTGAGCGTGTAGGGATCGTCGCCCTTCTGAAGCGAGGCGAACGACTTGCCGTGGCGCACGTAAGGGCCGTATTTGCCGATGCCCACCGAGAGCTGCTCGCCGTCCAGCTCCCCGAGGTCGCGGGGCAGGGCGAAGAGTTCCAGCGCCTCTTCGAGCGTGATCGACTCGATCAGCTGGCCCTTCTTGAGCGATGCGAAGCGGCCTTTCTCGCCTTCGTTGCCTTCGATCTCGACCATCGGGCCGTAGCGGCCGATGCGGGCCTTGACGATGTGTCCGGTTTTGGGGTCGTTGCCCAGGATGCGGGCCTGACTCTTCTTGTCGGTCTGCGTGCCGATGGCCGTATCGACCATCTGGTGGAAGGGACCGTAGAAGTCGTGGATCATGGCGTCCCAGGTGATGTCGCCGTCGGCGACGCGGTCGAACTCCTTCTCGACGTTGGCCGTGAAGTTGTAGTCCATGATGGGCTTGAACTGCGTTTCGAGGTAGTCGTTTACGACCATGCCGATGTCCGTGGGCGAAAGGCGGTTTTTCTCTTTGCCGAAGTTCTCCGTGAGGTTCTTCGACGTGAGTTTGCCGTCCGAGAGGGTCAGCTGGACATAACTGCGTTTCTGGCCCTCCTTGTTCTGCTTGACCACGTAACCGCGGTTGATGATCGTGGTGATGGTCGGGGCGTAGGTCGAAGGACGGCCGATGCCCAGTTCTTCGAGCCGTTTGACCAGCGAGGCTTCGTTGTAGCGGGCCGGAGCCTGCGTGAAGCGTTCCGTCGCGGTGATCTGGGTCGAAACGACCTGGTCGCCTTTGGCCATCTTGGGCAGCAGGCCCTCGCCGCTCTCGGCGGCCTGGTCGTCGTCGGTGGACTCGGAGTAGAGACGCAGGAAACCGTCGAAGCGCACCACTTCGCCCGTGGCGACGAACTGCTGCGACGAGCCCGACATGTCGATCACGACCGTCGTGCGGTCCAGTTCGGCGCAGACCATCTGCGAAGCGACCGTGCGCTTCCAGATCAGGTCGTAGAGCTTCTTCTCGGCGGGCGTGCCTTCGATCGACTGGCGTTCGATGTACGACGGGCGGATGGCCTCGTGGGCCTCCTGGG
>CAKVKI010000148.1 GCA_934754975.1 uncultured Alistipes sp.
TGTACGCGTGAAGTACACCCTGCCCGTTGACTTCCGCGTGCAGAACTAGCCGGATTACCGAAAGAAGGATTCCGGCGACAGCGCACCGGAGTCCCGAGGATTTTTGACATACGCTGTTGCGGATTCGAGTACCAACCACCTAATTCTGATTGATATGGAGACTAAAAAATCATTCAAGGCGGATCTTAGGAATAAGAGAGGCCTTTTATTGGAAATCGGTTTGGTCGTAGCATTGTCCTTGGTCATTGCTGCATTTACCTATACCCCCGATGAGTACCGAATCCCGCCCGTTGTGTCGAATGCCCTCCCCGTGGATGTGGAGGATAGTCCGATAACGCGGGAACAGCCGAAACAGGAACCCCGGAAGATCGAGGTGAAAGTTTATTCCGACCTGCTGAAGATTATTCCCAACAGCCGGCACGTTCAGACCGATATCAGGTTCGACGATTTTCCTGCGGATGCCGGTATCGAAATAGTTCCGCAGGCTAAGGCCGAAGAGGTCGTGGACGATACGATTTTTCTCACGGCAGAAACGATGCCTTCGTTCCAGAACGGCGACCTCAATACGTTCCGGACTTGGGTGATGCAAAACGTCAAGTTTCCGCAGGCCGCTCTTGAAAACTACATTCAGGGCCGCGTGATCCTTTCGTTCGTGATCGACAGGGACGGTCGTCTGACCAATATCGAAGTGCTTCAGTCGCCGGACCGTTCGCTTTCGGAAGAGGCGGTCCGCGTGCTGAACAAGTCGCCGAAATGGAGTCCCGGCAAACAGCGCAATCAGGCTGTGCGCGTCAAGTATACGCTGCCCGTCGATTTCCGCATGCAGAATTAGCCGGACGGTAAAAGGACTCCGGCATGACCGGGTGTTCCGCGACAATAAAATAGGGTATCCTGCTTCCGGCGGATACCCTTATTTGTAGCATAGTGTTTGCTCCCCTCGGGGAGTTCTGCGCCGGATTCCGGTGTGCAGAGCATAGGTAACGTTAAAATTTGAAAAAAAGAATTGGAAGAAAATAAGAACAAGACTCCGAAGGACGAGACCGCATCCGACTGCCGGGAGCGCGCCGTGCTGGTGGCCGTCGTGCGTGACAACCAGGACCCGCGGCAGGCCGCCGAGTTCCTCGACGAACTGGAGTTCCTGGCCGAAACGGCCGATATCGAGAGTGTGAAGCGCTTCACGCAGCGGCTTCCGCAACCTTCGGCCCGCATCTATGTCGGACCCGGCAAACTGGAGGAGATCGCCCAATACTGCAAAGAGCAGGAGATCGGCGTGGCGATCTTCGACGACGAGTTGTCCCCCTCGCAGACGCGCAACATCGAAAAGGCGATGCCGTGCCGCATCCTCGACCGTACGCGCCTGATCCTCGATATTTTTATGTCGCGGGCGCAGACCGCCTATGCCAAGACGCAGGTGCAGCTGGCCAATTATGAGTACATGCTGCCCCGGCTTTCGGGTATGTGGACCCACCTCGAACGGCAGCGCGGCGGCACGGGAACCCGCGGCGGCGCCGGCGAACGCGAAATCGAGACCGACCGCCGTATCATCCGCAGCCGGATCACCAAACTCAAGGAGGACCTGCAGAAGATCGACCGTCAGATGGCGGTCCAGCGTTCCAACCGCGGTTCGATGGTCCGCGTGGCGTTGGTGGGCTATACCAATGTCGGTAAATCGACGCTGATGAACCTGATTTCGAAGAGCGAGGTTTTTGCCGAGAACAAGCTTTTCGCCACGCTCGACACTACGGTCCGCAAGGTGGTCTTCGACAACCTGCCGTTCCTGCTTTCGGATACGGTCGGCTTCATCCGCAAACTGCCGACCGAGCTGATCGAGTCGTTCAAATCGACGCTCGACGAGGTGCGCGAGGCCGACCTGCTGGTGCATGTGGTCGATATTTCGCATCCGCAGTTCGAAGAGCAGATCGACGTGGTGAAACAGACCCTGCAGGACATCGGCGCCGGGGACAAGCCCGTCTACCTGGTCTTCAACAAGGTCGATGCCTATACTTACATTAAGAAAGACGAGGACGATCTCACGCCCGCCACGCGCGAGAACCTCTCGCTCGACGACCTGAAGAAGAGCTGGATCGCCCGGGCCAATACGCCCTGCATCTTCCTCTCGGCGCTGACCAGGACCAATATCGAGAAATTCCGCACGGATCTCTACGGCATGGTGCGCGAGATTCATGCCGGACGCTACCCGTTCAACAATTTCCTCTATTGACAACCAAACCTCATACCCATATGACCTTGCATATTCTGAATAGTCAGAACACCGTTCTCAACAAATTCATCGCGCAGATCCGCGACAAGTCGATCCAGACGGACTCGATGCGTTTCCGCCGCAATCTGGAGCGTATCGGCGAAATCACGGCTTACGAGATTTCGAAGGCGCTGACGTATACGCCCCGCGTGGTCGAGACTCCGCTGGGCGAGGCGGTTGTCGAGACGATCGACGACAGAATCGTCGTGGCTACGATTCTGCGTGCCGGTCTTCCCTATCACCAGGGATTCCTGAATTATTTCGACGATGCGGAGAACGCGTTTGTTTCGGCCTACCGTAAAAGTACGAAAGACGGGAAGTTCACCGTTAAGGTAGAGTACATCTCGTGCGGCGACCTCGAGGACAAGGTCCTGCTGCTGGTCGATCCGATGCTGGCGACGGGCTCTTCGCTCGTACTGGCCTACAATGCGCTGTGCGAGAAGGGCGGCACGCCCCGGTATACGCATGTGGCGGCCGTCATCGCCAGCGAGCAGGGCATTGACTACGTGAGTAAGAACATGCCGCGTCAGGCCACGACGATCTGGGCCGCGGCCGTCGATGAGGAGCTGACTTCGCGTTCCTATATCGTTCCCGGCATCGGCGATGCCGGCGATCTGGCCTACGGCGAGAAGATTTAGGGGAAGCGCCGGCATACGGTTTTCGAACCGGGTGTTTTTGGGCGGATGATTCACGGCCGGAACGCTCTTCCGGATGAATGGTTCCCGGTTTGAACGATTCCGGCAGATGGTTCCCCTCCCCGGCAGGACGACTTTTCGGATCGGATTTTTCGGATCGGATGATTTTTCCGGCAGGACGATTTTCCGGATGGAACGATTCCGAACCGGATTTCCTGGCGGCGGAACTTTCATAGGGCGGCGATTGCAGTTGCAGCATGCGCCGCGGTGTCCTGCCCGGCTGCGGAGCGGTGTCGCTCCCGGCGTATATGTGCATTATTTTGCTCGTATGGTAAAGAAGAAATTGGCTTTTGTTTTCGGGGTATTCTGTGCAACCGTCCTGCTGATGGCTGTGCAGAAACCTGTTTTTCTGGCCTACTATGCCGCAGATGCGGCGCAGGCTTCCGCAGGGGAGTGGCTCGGCGTGGTCTGGCACGGCCTGACGCTCGACGGCACCGTCGCGGGATATGTTACCGTGCTGCCGCTGCTGCTCACGCTCGCATCGCTTTGGGTGCGGCTCCCCGGGCGAATCTGGCGCAGGGCGCTGAACGTTTACTTCGTGCTGATCGCCGTCCTGACGGCCGCAATCTTCGCCGTGGACGTCGAGCTGTACAGGCATTGGGGATTCCGGCTCGATTCGACGGTCCTGATCTACCTTTCCGATCCGAAGGAGGCCATGGCGAGCGTCGATTTCTGGCTCGGCGTGCGTCAGACGCTTCTGGCCGCCGCCTATGCCGCGCTGATGATCTGGACCTACCGCCGTGTGGCGCGGCTTTTCGACGGCGAGCCTCTGCGCTGGCGCGCCGCACTGCCGTGGAGTCTCGGCCTGCTGTTGCTTGCCGGCTGCGATTTTCTGGCGATTCGCGGCGGCGTTGGAGCCTCGGTCGCCAATGTCTCGAAAGTCTATTTCAGCTCGAACATGTTTCTGAACCATGCGGCGACGAATCCCGTCTTTTCGTTTCTGACGACGCTCGGCGACCATGCCGACTATGCTTCGGAATACCCCTTCTTCGACGACGAGACGCGCGCGGCGAAGTTCGACGCCCTGCGCGGCAACGGCCCTTCGTCCGGGCCTTCGGAGCGGGTGCTGAAAACGACCCGTCCCAATGTCGTGGTCGTTATTCTGGAGAGTTTCGCCCGCACGATCATGGATGCCGACGTCGACGGCCAGCCCGTCATGCCCAATATGCGGCGGTTGCGGGACGAAGGCATCTGGTTCGAGAACTTTTTCGCCAATTCGTTCCGCACCGACCGCGGCGAAGTGGCGGTGCTGAGCGGATTTCCGGCGCAGACGCGCATGTCGATCATGAAACTTCCGGCCAAGAGCCGCAACCTGCCGTCGCTGGCCCGGTCGCTGGCCGGAGAGGGCTATGCCACGAGTTTTTCTTACGGCGGCGACCTCAATTTCACCAATCAGGCTTCGTATATGTATGCCACGGGCTGGCAGCAGCTCGCTTGGCAGAAGGACCTGCGGTTCGATACGCCGCCCTCCGACTGGGGGTACGACGATGCGGTGATGTGCGACTGGTTCGCCGACCGCGTGATCGCGCAGAGCGAGTCGGGAGAGCCGTTCCTGGCCGGACTGCTAACCCTGAGCAGCCACCGTCCGTTCGACGTGCCGTTCAGCAAGTTCGACGACAAGGAACTGAACGCCTTTGCCTTCTCCGACGACTGCATCGGCCGCATGATCGACAAACTCAGGGCTTCGCCCGCATGGGACGACCTGCTCGTCGTGCTGGTCGCCGACCACGGCTATCCGTGGCCGCGCAGCCTGTCGTACAACGAGCCGCTGCGCCACCGCATCCCGATGATCTGGCTGGGTGGCGCCGTCTCGGGACCGCGTGTGGTCGAAGAGTACGCTTCGCAGATCGACATCTGCGCCACGATCCTCGGGCAGCTGGAGGTCGCGCACGGCGATTTCGACTACAGCAAGGATATTTTTGCCCCGACCCCCCCCCGCAAGTTCGCCTACTACACCTTCAACGACGGCTTCGGCGTGGTCGATGCTTCGGGCGAAGCCGTCTGGGACGCCACGAGCGGGAAAGCCGTTTCTCAGACCGCTCCCGACCTGATGGACGTGGGCCGTACGATGCTGCAAACCACTTATACCGATATCGGAAACCGCTGACAGCACGGGAAATACCTGAAATTAGGTATTGCGGGGCTTGACATAATTCGCTAATTTTGCCGATATTGAGCATATTATGTATAGAATTGGACGATACAATGCCGACGACCGCATGTGCGATCTGGTCTGCGACCGCTACCCCGTACTGCTTATCATGAGCCGTTTCGGCATCGCGCTGGGTTTCGGCGACAAAACCATCGGCGAGGTCTGCCGCGACAGCGGGGTCGATACCGGGACGTTCCTGACCGTGGTAAATACGCATATCGACGACCAGGCTCCCGATCCCGGGGCGATTTCGGTCGGGGCGCTGGTGAGCTATCTCCGCAATTCCCACGACTACTTCCTCGATTTCCGGCTTCCGGGTATCCGCCGCAAGCTGATCGAGGCTATCGACTGCAGTCACAACGACGTGGCTTTCGCCATCCTCCGCTTCTTCGACGAGTATGTCGCCGAGGTACACAAGCATATGGATTACGAAGAACAGAAGGTGTTTCCCTATGTCGAAGCCCTGCTTGCCGGACAGCGTCCCGAGGGGTATTCGATCGACGTTTTCCGCCGCCACCACGATCAGGTCGAAGCCAAGCTCGCCGAATTGAAGCGAATCATCATCCGTTATTATCCTTCGGGAAGCACCAATGAACTGAACGGCGTGCTTTTTGACATCTTCACCTGCGAACGCGACCTGGCCTCGCACAACGATATCGAAGACCGTCTGTTTATTCCGGCTATCAAACTGCTGGAGGAATCCGGGGATTGCCCGGCCGGTGTCAGGTCCGGAGACGGGCCGCAGAAAAGGGCTGCCGGCAGGAAGGGAGGGGGCCGATGAAGGCGCTGAAACTCGCCGTCGCCGAGCCTTCGGCTATCCTGCGTTACGGCATTATCGCCTTGCTGCGCCGGATACCGGCCGCGAATGTCGATATTCTCGAAATCGGGGATATTTCGCAGCTTACCGCGCAGCTTTCGCGCCACCGGCCCGACGTGCTGATCGTCAATCCTGCGTCGCTGGGACTCTGTACGCCGCAGCAGCTGCGGGCGCAGACCGGATGCGAGGGTATGCGGTGCATCGCCTTGCAGCTGGCGGTGACCGACGCCGCGACGCTCAGCGCCTACGACGAGGCGGTCTCGATCTACGATTCGGAGGAGTGCGTGCGCCGGAAGATCGTGCATCCGGCCGATGAATCGCCCCGCGAGGAGCGTCAGGAGCCGCTGAGCGTCCGCGAACGCGAAATCGTCGTCTGCATCGTCAAGGGTATGACCAACAAGCAGATCGCCGATACGCTCTGCATTTCGACCCATACGGTCATCACGCACCGCCGTAATATCGTGGCCAAACTGCAGATACACTCCCCGGCGGGCCTGACGATCTACGCCATTGTCAATAAACTGGTGGATCTCTCGGAAATCCGGGATACGATCACCGAAATATAAACGATCATGGGAC
>CAKVKI010000149.1 GCA_934754975.1 uncultured Alistipes sp.
ATGCTGATTTTCCGCGACAGTATCCTGGGCTTCGTCTCCGGCATCCAGCTTTCGGCGAACGACATGCTCAAGGTGGGGGACTGGATATCCGTGCCCAAATACGGGGCCGACGGTTCGGTGATCGAGGTGTCGCTCACGACGGTGAAAGTCCGCAATTTCGACAATACGATCGTCACGCTTCCGCCTTACCTGCTGGTGAGTGATTCGTTCCAGAACTGGCGCGGGATGCAGGCGTCGGGCGGCCGGCGTGTGAAGCGTTCGGTGAGTCTCGATATGACCAGCGTGAAATTCTGTACGCCCGACATGCTGGCCAGATACCGTAGCATAGACCTGATTCGCGAATATATCGACGACACTGAACGCCGCGTCGAGGAGTACAATGCCGCCCACGGCATAAAATCCGGCGAGCGCAGGATCAACGGCCTGCATCAGACCAATCTCGGCGTTTTCCGCGCCTATCTCGAACGCTACCTGCGCAACGAAGTGCCTGTTAATGCGGAGATGACGCTGATGGTGCGCCAGTTGCAGCCTACGGAAACGGGACTTCCGATGGAGCTTTATTTCTTTACCGATACGGTGATATGGGTGGATTACGAACGGATACAGTCCGATGTATTCGACCATGTGCTGGCTGTGATTCCCGCATTCGACCTGCGGGTATTCCAGAATCCTTCGGGCAGCGATATCGAAGCCCTGCGTCATGTCAAGACGGAGCCGAATCAGATACCGGAGACGTCGAAACCGGAATCAGGGCCGGAGCCGAAGCCGGAATCTACAGGAAAATCATCAGCATCACCTGAATGATAATCACCCGCAGGAACATGCAGAGAGGGTAGACCGTGGCGTAGGAGACCGACGGATTGTCGCCTTCGATGGTGTCGTTGGCGTAATTCAGCGCCATCGGATTGGCCATGCTGCCACACAGCATGCCCGATACCGAGCCGAAGTCGATGCGCAGTACGCGCAGTGCGAAAATACCCAGCAATACGACGGGAACGAATGTCAGCAGGAATCCCAGCAGGAGCCACAGCGCCCCTTCGGGCCGCATGACCGTCTCGAAGAAGTGCGCGCCGGCTTCCAGCCCCAGACAGGCGAGATACATCGACAGTCCCAGCGCACGCAGCATCAGGTTGGCGCTGTATGTGGTGTAGGTGATCATATGCAGACGCGGACCGAACGTGCCGATCAGGATGCCGATGACGATCGGGCCGCCCGCCAGACCCAGTTTTACGGGCAGGCTGATACCCGGAATGCTGACGGGGATGCTCCCCAGCACGAGTCCCAGAATCAGTCCGATGAAAACCGCCACGAGGTTGGGTTCGTCGAGATTCTTGACTGCGTTGCCGAGGATTTTCTCGACGTTCTGGATCGCCGCGGCTTCGCCGACGACCGTCAGGCGGTCGCCCATCTGAAGCCGCAGGTCGGGCGTTGCGAGCAACTGCACGCCCGAACGGTAGACGCGGCTGATATTGATGCCGTAATTGTTGCGCAGGCGCAGCGAAGAGAGTTTCCTGCCGTTGATCTCGGGACGCGTAACCAGGATGCGCTGAGAGATCAGCTGGCTGTCCATGGCGTTCCAGTCGATATTTTCCGAGTTCCAGTCCTTCTGCTCCTGCTCGCCGAAGATCAGCCGCAGGCCCTCGGTCTCCGAGGGGGCGGTGATGACGAGGATAATATCGTCTTTCTGCAGCGTTTTGTCCGAAGTGGGGATCGACACCCGCCCATTGCGCCAGATGCGTGAAATGACGAAATGGTGGTGGCTTTGTGCGGCGATCTCGTGGACGCTCTTGCCGAAAACGGCGGGGTTGGTCAGGTGGTAGCTGGCGATGAAGACGTTTTTGCGGTGTTCTGCGTCAGGCTCGGGCATGTCCGAAGGTTTGACGAAAACCTTGCGAATGAAGACGATGGCCAGAATGACGCCCACCACGCCCAGCGGGTAGGTCACGGCGCAGCTCAGGGCGGCGCCGTTGGGGTCGATGCCCATTTGCTGCAGCGTCTGCTGCGCGGCGCCGAGCGCCGGAGTGTTGGTCGTGGCTCCGCAGAGGATGCCGGCCACGTCGGGCATGGAGACGTTCAGCGTGATGCTCATGCCGATAGCGAGCGCGGTGCCGATCAGCACCACGGCGACTGCCGGCGACATCAGGCGCAGTCCGTCTGCGCGCAGCGAGTTGAAGAAACCGGGGCCGACCTGCAGGCCCAGGGCGTAGACGAAGACGATGAGTCCGAAACTTTCGGCATAGGTCAGCATCTGCGGGTCTATCGTGAGTCCGAAATGCCCCGCGAGGATGCCGGCGAAGAAGATAAATGCCACTCCCAGCGATATGCCGAAAAAGCGGATTTTACCGAGTCCGATGCCGATCGTCGAGATGAGCGAAATCACCACGACGGCCTGCAGCGCCGAATGTTCGACGAATAAACTTTTTAGCCACTCCATCTTTACCGTTTGTAATTCTGTTGCAAAAGTAGGGCAAATTTTTCAGATACCCGTTTCTTTGCCGAACGTTTTGTGGGCTGAAAGTGACCGTATGCAACACTTTCGTCCAGTCGTGTGAATCATTTCAGCCGTAAGTTAGGGCAAAAACGCTCACGGGGTGTACAGCTTTGGAATATTTTTATATCTTTGTTCTATCCTACTTCGCACAGGGGACGAGGAGGGTATTAGTGACGCAAAAGGGTTTCTGAGCCGGGACGGAGCCTGAAAACCTCTCCCGGTAGCTGTCGGAATACTTGAGGGATTGGTATTCCGGACAGCAATAGGGCGGTCGATTTCGACCGCCCTAATTTGTTTATTCAGTGCAAGCTTGTTTACGGCTGTTTATCATAGCTGCAGCGGCCGGCCGCGGTAGAAATCGAGGATCTTCGACCGGAATACGAATTCGTATTTCGCCTGCACGAGTTCCGACTCGGCTTTTTCCATACGTGTTTTGGCGTCGTTGAAATCGAAGACGGTCGAACGGCCGGCGTCGGCTTTCTGCTGTTCGTAGGCGAAGGCCACTTTCGCCGAGGCGAGGGCGGCGTCCGCCGAACGGTATTTGCCGTAGGCGGCGTCGGCGTTGTACCACGCCTGCTCGATCTCCTTGCGCAGCGATTGTTCGGCGTCGGTCAGTGTGAGCTGCTGATTGCGGGCCGAGAGTTTTGCCGACCGGATATTGTTGCGTGTGGCGCGGCGATTGAAGATCGGAATGTTCATCGACAGGCCGACATACTCGCGGCTGTTGTGGCGCATCTGTGCCCAGAACTTGTCGCTGTCGGCGCTGTATACGCCCGTGCCGTAGCCGCCCGAAAGCGAAATGGAGGGGTAGAGCGACGATTTGGCGATGAGTACCGAATTTTCGGAGCTTTCGAGCCGCAGGCGTTCAGCCTTGATGTGAGGACGGTTTTCCGCCGCATAGGCATACACCTCGTCGGCTGTGCCGAGGTTGTGCAGCGATGCGAGCGTCAGGCTGTCGAGTTCCGGCGCTACGATATCGAAACCTGCGGCGCTCTCGCGGTTGAGGGCCTGGCTCAGGTTGAGCAGCGCCAGCCGCAGGTCGTTGCGGGCCTGCGTCAGGTTCAGCTCATCGTTCGCCTGCAGCGCTTCGCTTTCGTACCGGGCCGATTCGGGCTGTTTGCCTGCGGCGACCAACTCACGGCTGCGGACGGCCTGCTGGGTACTCAGTTCGAGCTGGCGTTCGGAGACTTCGGCGAGTTCCCTGCTGTAAAGCACCTGCAGGTAAAGCGTCATGACATTGATCGAAACGTCTTCGCGGGCCCGTTCCAAATCCTGTATGGCGGCGGCCAGATCGAGTTTGCCGCCTTTGATCTGGCGGTTGATACGCAGCCCCTGAAATACGGGGATGCTGGTCGAGACGCTGAGCGATCCCGAAGTCTGGTTGTTGTCCGTGTAGGTGTTGTCGCTCTGAAGTACGCGGCCGAACGATGCGTCGCCGCCTATCGATGCGCTCAGGTCGGGCAGGCGGCTGTATTTGGCCGTCGAGAGTTCCACTTCGTTCTGCTCTACCTGCAGTGCGCGCTGTTGTACGCTGATGTTGTTGTGCAGGGCGTACCCGATGCAGTCGTCGAGCGACCAGGGCGTGCCGGGCGCCGGTGCTGCGGCTTGCGGCGCGGCCTGCCCGGATTGGGCGGCGGCGGAAGCCGCACAGAGCGTCATGGCAGCCGCGCAGAATACGGCGAATAAGGTGCTGGTTTTCATGCTGCGATGCATTTGTGATTATTTCTTCTTCTCTTCCCGGGCGCCGCGGACTTTGTTTTCGGCGGTCACGCCCTCGGTAAGTTCGATGTTGATGCCGTCCGACAGCCCGATCTTGACTTCGTGCTTGTCGAAGGTCTGGGTTTCGGCTCCGTCGGCGCTGGTGAGCAGGTAGACATAGGTCTTGTCGCCCTCGAATTCGATGGTGCTTTCCGGCAGGGTCAGCACCCCTTCGCGGCTCTGGATCACGATGCTGGCGTTGGCGCTGTATCCGGCGCGTACGAAGACGTTTTCGGGAATCTTAACAGCCGCCTTCACCTCGAACATGATAACGCCGTTGTCCTCGGTCGCTTTGGGCGAAACATACTCCAGAACGGCATCCAGTTCGACATTCTGCAGGGCGCCGATGGTCAGCTTGACGGGCATTGTCTCGTGGAGCTTGCCCACGTCGGTCTCATCGACATTGCCCCGGAAGAGCATGTTCGACATATCGGCTACCGTGGCGATGGTCGTGCCGTCGTTGAAGGTGTTGGACTGGATCACCGAGTTTCCGACCTTGACCGGGACGTCGAGGATCATGCCGTCGATCGTCGAGCGGATCTGGGTGTTGCTCAGCTCCTTGTAACGGCTGGTAATGCCGTTTTTGACGATCTCCATATTCTCTTTGGCGTTTTGCAGCTCCTCCTGGGCTTTCTGAAGCGCGGTGCGGCCCTGCTCGTACTCCTCGTCCGACACGACGCCCTTCTTGTGCAGGGCTTCCGTGCGGTCGAACTCGCGGCGGGTCTGGTCCAGCGATATCACGGCCACCGAGACGCGCGATTCGGCGCTCGACAACTGTCCCATTTCGGGAACGACCTTCACCGTAGCGATCACCTCGCCCTTGCGGACCATCTGTCCGGCTTCCTTGTAGACGTCGGAGACGATGCCCGAAATCTGGGGTTTGATAAGCACCTCGTCGCGGGGTTCGACTTTGCCCGTGGCGACCACGTACTGTTTGAGCGTGTCCAGTTTGGGCTGCACGATCGTGTAGACTACTTTTACGGGGCGGGTTTTCTGCCACAGGAACCAGAATGTTCCGAGAAGCAGTGCCGCAAAGAGTATTCCCAGAAAGATTTTCAGAAATTTTTTCATAGCCGTAATCTGTTTATTTAATTATTTATTCTTCGCGTATTGCATCCACTGCCTTGATGCTCAAAGCCCGGTAAGCGGGGATGACGCCCGCCAGCAGGCTGCCTGCGACCAGGATGAAGAGGGCCAGCATGCCTGTGCCGAAAGATATCTGCCACGAGACTTCGAGTCCTTCCTGCGCCATGGTGACCGCCTGGTAGTAGATCGAGTCCACGAGCGACAGCACCCCGACGGCGGCCGTAAGCCCTACCACTCCGGCGATGAAGGTCAGGATGAAACTCTCGGAAAGTATCTGCGAGATGATGGCCGTGGGAGGAGCGCCCAGCGCACGGCGGATGCCGATCTCCTGCGTACGCTCCTTGACCAGCACCAGCATGATGTTGCTCACGCCGACGATACCCGCCAGCAGCGTGCCCAAGCCTACGATCCACGTCAGCAGCCCGATGCCCCAGAACAGGCCCATCACTTTGTCGAACATCTCTCCGGTGGACATGGTCCAGGCGGCTTTTTCGTCGTCCGGCGAGATCATGTGGCGGGCGAAGACAGCTTCGCGGGCCGCTTTCTCGACCTGTTTGCTCGGCACGTTCTTGTAGCCGGCCAAAGCCATCATGTGTATCGTGCGTCCGTAGCCGAACATCTGCTGCGCCAGCGAAATCGGGACGACGATCGTGCGTTCGACGTCGCTGAACGACATGGCCGACGATTCGCGGCGCAGAACGCCGATGATCGTGAAATAACTGCCTCCGACCTTGATGACTTTTCCCGTCGGGTCGGGCTCGCCCGGGAAAAGGTCTTTCTGTACCTGAGTGCCGATGACGCAGACTTTGCGTTTCTGCACCATATCGACCTCGTTGATGTAACGTCCGGCGATGATTTTCTGTGGGTTGATCTTCTGATAGTCGGGGGTGTATCCCATCATCTGATAATCGCCCTTGCGCTCTTTGTAGCTGCAGTGGAGTTCATTACCCCAGATAATGCCCGAAGTGTATTCCACTTCGTCCAGTTTGCCGACGGCTTCCATGTCGTCGTTGTCCATTCTCCACCAGCGGCCCGTGGGCATTCCCTTATAGGGAACCGATGTGCGGCTGCTTTGCAGCAGCACCGTGTTGGTGGACATGCCGCCCAGCTG
>CAKVKI010000150.1 GCA_934754975.1 uncultured Alistipes sp.
GCTTCATCGTGTTGATGAGGTAGCGTTTCGAGAAGATCGCCAGCCGGATGGTGTTGCTCAGCAGGATCAGCGAGATAATCAGCAGCGCGCCGCCGAAAAGCAGCAGGACGAGCCGGATTTTGCCCACTGTGGCGTGCAGCCGCTCGGCCATCAGCGCGGGATAGCTGACCCGTTCGACGCCCGCGGTCTTCGAAATGCCGGCGATGAAGCCGTCGAGGAGTTCCTTGTCGGCCGAATCGGCGGTGAGGGTCAGTTCGAACGAGTCGAGCAGCGGATTTTCGCCCAGGATCTCCTCGAATTCGCTTTCGAACATCTTGCGGAATTCGGCGTCGTCGACTTTCTCCTCCTTCGAGACATAGGCGATGGTTGCGACCATCGCCTCCGCCGTGAGTTGCTTGTTGAGCGCTTCGCGCTGTGTGTCCGTGATGCCGTTTTTGAGTTCGACGGTGACGGCGATGCTCTCCTGCAGGGTCTCGGCCACCTTCATCGCGGCGACCATCAGGTAGCCTACCGATCCGAGCAGGAACAGTACCAGCATGATACTGACGGTCGATACGATATAGGAGTTGCGGACTTTCCGCTTCAATCGTTTGTCGTCTTTCATAGCCTTATGCCTTTTTCTTGCGGAACCAATATATCAATGCCGCGGCGGCGCCGAGCAGGATCAGAAGCGACGAGACGAGCGTCACGGCTTCGGCCGCGATCCAGCCCGGGGCGCGGAACCGCCACTCGACGGTGTGCGAGCCGGCGGGCAGTTTCATGGCGCGCAGCACATAATCGGCCCGGAAACAGGGCATCGCTTCGCCGTCGACGTAGGCCCGCCAGCCGTGGTCGTAGAATATCTCCGAGAATACGGCGACCGACTCTTCGGGGACCGTGTATTCGTATTTCTGGTAATTGGGCCGGTATTCCGTGAGCGCGATGCTGCGTACGAGGGTCGTGTCCGTTTGGCCGCCCGCCTGCCACTCTTCGGCGAACGCCTTGTCGGCGGGGGTGGCGACGGCCGTTGTTTTCAGGTCGACGCTGCCCAGGAGGTCGATCTCCTGCTGCGGGGTGTCGGCCGCGACGATCCGGTCTACGAACCAGGCCGGGCCGTTGGCTGTCGCCCGGCGTACGGCCTGCGGCTGTCCGTCGTCGCCCGGGACGATCAGGTAGCGGGTGTTGAGCATATCGAGGACCGCGTCGTTGCGGTAGCTCAGGTAGCGGTCGATCAGGTCCTGATAGCGGGCCAGTTTGGCTCCGTGGTAGCCGCCGACCGAGCGGTGGAAATAGGAGGTCGTGGCGTCCTGGAACGGGCTGACCGTGAGGTTGAAGACGCGAAAGCCCGGATCCTTGTCGGCCAGGATCGCCTTGTCGGCGGCCGTGGCCGTGATCTGGCGGCGGCGCGCCGAAATGAAATTGTCGTGCGAGAGGAACCGCAGGTCCACGGGAACGAGGTCCAGCAGCATCACCGCGCCGAGCAGCGCCGTGAGTACGTATTTGTTGATCCTGCGCAGGGCGAACAGCGCTACGCCCCCGGCTGCGAGCAGGATCATCAGCAGCGAACGCCATGCGTCGGCCTGCATCATCGAAGCGCGTTCCGCGGCCATGGCGTTGGCCGTGGCGATGCCCATTTCGGCATCCATGCCCCGGTCGAGGTAGTCCTGCATGTTGTTGGCCTTGAGTATCTGGTGGAACTGCTCGGTCATCATCGCCGCGCTGTCTTCGCGGCCGAAGTCGAAGAGCGACCCGCCTGCGACGGCGAGCAGCAGGCAGAGACCTCCCGTGACGCCGGCGGTCCAGCCGAGGGCTTTGAACAGGCGTGGGCGCGGGATTTCGTCGCGCCACAGCCGCATCAGCGCCAATGCGCCGAGCAGGGGGACGGTCCATTGCACGACGACCAGGGCCATCGAGACGGTGCGGAATTTATTGTAGCCGGGAAGCCAGTCGAAAGCCAGTTCGGTGAACCACATCAGGTTGCGGCCCCATGCCAGCAGGAGCGTCAGCGCCGAGACCGCCACGATCCACCATTTGTTGCGTCCCCGGGCCAGGGCGATGCCCAATGCGGCCAGGAAAACCGCCGCGGCGCCGAGGTAGGTAGGACCGCCGGTGTAGGGCTGCGTGCCCCAGTAGGCGGGCAGCTGCTGTGCTGCGCCCCGCAGTCCGTAATTGTTGAGTACGGCGGCCACTTCGCCGTCGGGGGCGAAGGAGGTGCCCGATTCGCGGCCCATGAAGTCGGGAACCAGCAGGTTGAGGCTCTCCGTGCGGCCGTAGCTCCACGCCGTGGCGTAGTCGAGGGCCAGTCCGTTTTTGGACGTTTCGGCGGTCGAAGCCAGTTCGGAGCCGCCGCGCATGGTCTCCTTGGAGTGTTTGGCCGTGTACCAGAGGGGCGAGAAGTTCGACCCCACGGCCAGCAGGCCCGCGGCGGCGAGCAGGGCGGTGCGGAGTGCGAACTTGCGGAGGTGTTTTTCCCGGAAGGCCGTGATGCCTTCGCTGATCCAGAAGGCGGCCATCGCCAGCAGGAAGTAGTAGGTGATCTGCGGGTGGTTGGCGCCGATTTCGAGCGACGCCGTGAGCGCCGTGAGCGCGGCTCCCGCCCACATGTTGCCCCGCAGGGTCATCCATGCGCCGCCCATCATCAGCGGAGCGTAGACCAGCGCCCACATTTTGGTGATATGTCCTGCGCCGATGATGAGCAGGAAATAGGTCGAAAGTCCGTAAGCCAGCGACGCGATGATGCCCACCCACGGATTGACGCCGAAGATCAGCAGCATGAGCCACATGGCGGTCATGGCGAAAAAGAGGAAGGCGGCGGGAGTGTCGATGATCTTGACGACCTGGCCGACGGTCCTCTTGACGATCTGCGCCGGGTAGGCCACGTTGATCAGGTAGGCGGGCATGCCGCCGAACATACGGCCCGTCCACTGGGGATCTTCGCCCGTGGCTTCGCGCATGTCGTTGATATCCTTGGCCATGCCTTCGTACTGCACCACGTCGTGCTGGGGAAGAACTTCGCCGCGGAACTGCGGGGCGAAATAGGCCGCGCTCACCACGAAGAAGACCGCGAGGGCCGCCGCTGCCGGCAGCAGCCGGCGTATGATCGTTTTCGAAGAATCCATATTTCAAGTCGTTATCCGGATGTCGAAGACCGTGCAGGCTCAGGGCAGAGACCGGGCGCAGCCCGGATTCTGGCGGGGCGCAGCCTGTCTGAGCGAACATGTCAAGCTTCGCAAAGGTACGAAAAAACATTTACTTGACGAGCGGCGATTGCGAAAAATCACTATCTTTGCCAAAGATATGCGGCGACCCGGTGTGCAGGGGGATTCCCCGAATCGGATATCGCTCCGGGCCGTGTTGCGTCCGTTGCCGCAGAACAGATTAGGTTTTATGATTACACTCGATACGATCCGCAAACCCGTGACTGCGGAACTGGAGGCGTTCGACGAATTCGTCGATCGTCAGTTCACGGCCGAGGGAGAACTGCTCTCCGATATGCTGCGTTACGCCCTGTCGTCGCGCGGCAAAGGGATCAGGCCGTTGCTGGTGCTGTTGTCGGCCGCGATGAATTCGCCGGTGAAAGAGGCGGCAAAAGGCCGCCGGGTGCATCTGGCCGCCATGCTCGTGGAGATGATTCACGTAGCTTCGCTGATTCACGACGATGTGATCGACGAGGCCGACATGCGCCGCGGCAAGCCTTCGGCCAATGCCCGCTGGCAGTCGCACAAGGCGGTGATCCTGGGCGACTATATCCTGGCCCGCAACCTGAGCATCGGTCTTACGAGCGGCCAGTTCGACCTGGTGACGCATGTCTGCGGGTCGATGGCGGCGCTCTGCGAGGGCGAGGTGCTGCAAAGCGAGTGCGCCGAGAAGCACACCATGACGCGGCAGGCGTACCTCGATATTATTTATAAGAAGACGGCGTGCCTGATCGGGGTCAGCGCTTCGGCCGGGGCGATGGCCGTGGGCGCTTCGCGGGAGAAGGTGGCGCTGATGCGGCGTTTCGGCGAAGCCGTGGGCATGGCCTTCCAGATACAGGACGACATCCTCGACTACATGCGCACGGCGCACACGGGGAAGCCTGCGAACAACGACCTGCGCGAAGGCAAGATCACCCTGCCGCTGCTGGCCGTGCTGGACAAAGTGCCGGCCGAACGCCGCGCGGAGCTGCTGGAGCGGCTGGCGTGCTGCCACGACGACGAGGAGTCGGTGGAGTGCCTGCAGCACACGGTCGAGAACGAAGGCGGGCTGACGTTCGCCGCCGAGGTGATGCGCAGCTATATCTCGCGGGCCGTGGAGATGCTCTCCGAATACGAAGCGTCGGATTACCGCACGGCTTTGGCGAACCTCTGCGCCTACATTGCCGAACGGGACCGATAAACCGGAAAACTCATTAACCTAAATTTCATAAAACTCGATGGAGACAAAAAAACAAAATTACACCTTGCCGATCATTGTGATGATCTTCCTCTTCGGTATGATCTCATTCGTGACGAATCTGGCATCACCTATGGGCGACATCCTGAAGTATCAGTTCAATGTGCCCAACTGGATGGGAACCCTGGGCGTATTCGCGAATTTTATCGCTTATGCGATCATGGGCTATCCTGCCGGCAACATGCTGCAGAAGTACGGCTATAAGAAAACCGCGCTGGTCGCTATCGCCGTAGGTTTTATCGGCGTCGGTATCCAGACGCTTTCCGGCTCGGTAGAGAGTTTCGGCGTTTATCTGTTGGGAGCCTTCATCGCAGGTTTCTCCATGTGTTTGCTCAATACGGTCGTGAACCCGATGCTCAACAAGCTCGGCGGCGGCGGCAATAAAGGCAATCAGCTGATCCAGGCGGGAGGTTCGTTCAACTCGCTCTGCGGTACGGCAGTCATCATCCTGACCGGCCTGCTGATCCCCGAGGGTATCAAAAATGCGCAGATCAGCAACGTATTCCCGCTGATGTACGGCGCATTGGCCATTTTTGCATTCGCCTTCATCGTGATCGCACTGACGAATATTCCGGAGACCAAGAAAGCGGACAATAAGAAAGCGGTTGAAACTTCGAAGTACAGCCCGCTCTCGTTCCGTCATTTCATCCTGGGTTCCGTTGCGATTTTCGTGTATGTGGGTGTGGAAGTCGGGGTCCCCAATGTGCTGCAGAAGTGGCTGCAGAATCCTGAGCTGAATGTGCTGGGCAGCGGCGTGAATGTCGAGGCTATCGCAGGTTCGGTCGCCGCTACGTATTGGCTGCTGATGCTGGTCGGCAGGCTTTTGGGCGCCATGGTCGGCAGCAAAGTGTCGGCGAAAAGCATGCTGATGGTCGTATCTTCGGTCGGTTTGCTGCTGACGCTGGGAGCGATGTTTGCGCCGAACGTGCCGGTCAATCTTCCCGTTTTCAACGGTGCGGAAGGTTTCGGACTGGTCAATGTGCCGGTAAGTGCGGCGCTGTTGGTACTCGTCGGCCTGTGTACTTCGGTCATGTGGGGCGGTATTTTTAACCTGGCGGTCGAAGGCCTGGGTAAATATACGGAAAAGGCTTCCGGCATTTTCATGGCGCTGGTCTGCGGCGGCGGTATTCTTCCCCTGCTGCAAAACGGCATCGTCGATTTGACGGGCGGCGTAGGTTACCTGACCAGTTATTGGGTGATCGTAGCGGGTCTGGTCTATATGCTTTACTATGCGCTTATCGGTTCGAAGAACGTCAACAAAGATATTCCGGTGGAGGATTGATCCTGCGGTCGGAAAAACGAAAATCCCGGCGCCGTAACTCGGCGCCGGGATTTTTTTAGCTGTCTGCCGGGGATGGACGGCGGATTTTTGCGGAGGGCGGGGGAGTGTTCTTGAAGAACGGTAAATTCGGTCGGCGGAATGGCGGGCCGGAAAAAACGGGGCTGGGGTATGTGTGCGGAGAGCCGCCGCTTGCGGCAGGGCGGCCGGATTGGGACGCAGATGATAGGCCGGACAGGAAGGGCCGGGCGGCGGCTTCGAATAGAAGACGGCGGATAAAAGAAGAGGCAGCCCGAACTGAAAAAATGGGATGGCGGCCCGGAATAAAAAACAGATAACCGGCCGGACTGAAAAAGCCGGACTGGGGGCCTGAATGAAAAGGACGGCAGATTGAATTGAAAGAACGAAACGGCGGGGCGGAACGACAACCAAGCGTTGGGGCGGATAAAAAAACAGGGAGACTCGAGAGTCTCCCTGTTTTTTCTTGCCGACTGCCCGGATTATTTCTTATCCGCGCTGGTCATGCGCTTCTCCTTGATGCGGGCCTTCTTGCCGGTCAGGTCGCGCAGGTAGTAGATACGTGCGCGGCGTACTACGCCGACCTTGTTGACCTCGATCTTCTCGATGTGGGGCGAATAGAGGGGGAAGATACGCTCCACGCCCACGCCGCCCGAAATCTTGCGGATCGTGAACATCTTGGTCTTGCCCGAACCCTTGATCTGGATAACCACGCCGCGGAAACTCTGCA
>CAKVKI010000151.1 GCA_934754975.1 uncultured Alistipes sp.
TGAGGAACTCTTCAGCCTGCTCCCGGGTTTCGAAACGCGATGAGAGTTCGGCCTTGAAGATCGTTTTGTCGGGGTCGCCGGCGGCGTAGAACTGGGCGACGACGCGGAAGTAGGGGGCCGAACGGAACGCGATGATTTCGCGTTCGCGCTCGACGATCAGCCGCACGGCGACACTCTGAACGCGGCCTGCGGAGAGCGAGGGACGCACCTTTTTCCAGAGAACGGGCGAAAGTTCGAATCCGACCAGGCGGTCGAGGATGCGGCGCGCCTGCTGGGCATTGACCAGGTTCATGTTGACCGTACGGGGCTGCTCGATGGCGTCGAGGATCGCCCGCTTGGTAATCTCGTGGAAGACGATACGTTTGGTTTTATCGACGGGGAGACCCAGCACTTCGGCCAGGTGCCATGCGATGGCTTCTCCTTCGCGGTCCTCATCGGACGCGAGCCAGACCGTTTTGTCCTTGGCCAGCTTGGTCAGCTCGTCCACCACTTTTTTCTTGTCGCCCGGGATTTCGTAAACGGGCTTGAATCCTTCGTCGATGTTTATTCCCAGGTCTTTTTTCGAGAGGTCGCGGATATGCCCGAAACTCGATTTGACGACATAGTCCTTGCCGAGGAATTTTTCGATGGTTTTTGCCTTGGCCGGGGACTCGACGATTACTAAATTTTCCTGCATGCGTTTATGTTACTTTTCAGAAATGCGAAAACCTAAGTATGTTCACACTTAGGTTTCGCTTTTCAGGCTGTTGTTTGCTTATTTGATTAAGTTATAGGTGACGTCGATCTTGATCGGAACGTCGTCTTCGGTCAATCCGTCGGGCGTCATGCCCTGCAGGACGCTGTACGTCGTCGTGTAGACGCTGTATGCTTCGGGACCCAGGTAGATCGTGCGGTTTTTGATCTTCTCCTTCAGTTCGTCCCACGGAGCGTCGGCCCCGAGTTCCTCTTTCGCGGACTGGTAGCTGTTCCACAGACTTTGGGCGTACCCCGTGATGTCCATGACATAGCAGCCGCGGCTGCGGTTGATGTAACCGCCGTAAGAGAGCGTCGCGCTGTATTGCTGTTCGTATGCGTAGGCATAGTCGAGAATGCCGGAAAGCGTCTTGTAGTTGGTGTAAAGGCCCAGGCGCGTCTGCGACTTGTCCATCTCCTCGATCATATGTGCGACGTCGGTCAGGTTCGTCCAGTCGTAATTGCTGCCCTTGAAGTAGATCGACATGCGGACCTGGCTCATGGCGAGCGTCTTGAAGTTCTGATCGCCCTCGTTGCCTGCGGCGATCTCGGCTTCCAGCGCATCGAAGAACGGTTTGTCGAACGTGATGGCGGTCACCACGCCGCCCATGCCCTCGACATAGATCTGGTTGTAGGTCGGGTGGTCGGTGATCGGTTTGTCGGCCTCCTCCCTGGCGTCGGCGATGTTGAATCCGGCATCCGTGCTGGCCGCCAGGTCGTAGTCGTGCTTGATCGTATTTACCGAAACGTTGCCGTACTCCGTGGAGATGCTCGTATTGTAGAAAATGTAACCCATGCCGATGGTATCCTTGATCAGCGTCGGATCCCCTTCTACGCGGTTACGCGCATAGACCATGAAGCCCGAACTTTCGAGTTCCGTGGCGTAGATGTTGCCTTTGCCTTTCTCCTTCTGGCCTTCGGCCGGAACGATGTACAGGCCCTTGAACTCCTCCACCCACTGTTTGAGGCTGTCGGCGCTGTAGATCGAGTAGTCGTCCTCGTAGGCGGTGCCCGAGCCTTTCTGGAGCATCAGGCGGTTGATGAAATTCTTGCCCGCCGCGGTCGTGTTCATGGTGACCGCCGTGGTGGCGGGGCCGGTCGTCTCGCCGTCGGGGAAGGTGAAGGTGAAGACCGGTTCGTCGTCCGCGCCGATAACGCCCTCCTTGACGGGGTCGAAGTTGAGGTAGAACATCGTGTCGCGCTCGGTTTTGCCGCCGGCGACCGGTTTGTCGGTCAGGTATTTGTTGCTCTTGATCTCGTAAACGTTGTACTTCTGCGGCGTGAGCGTGTCGCTTCCGTAGCTCTTGATCGTAATGAGGATCTGCGCCGAGTCGAAGATCGGACGGTATCCGAAATAGCCCTCCTTGACCTCGTAAACGTTGAGGTACTGGGTCAGAAATCCCGCCGTGCGGAGTCCGAACGTGTCGCTGAGCATCGATCCCATGTACCCGTAGGAGATGTTGGACGCCCTGAGCGAATCGCTCTGGAACAGGCGCGTTTCGACGTACTTGGCGGCGTCGAGTTTGCCGTCGAGCGTCCGGGCGCCGATCGTCGTGTAGCCCACCTTCATCTGCTGATTGTCCGGTACGAGGTTCGACCCCAATGTGTCGTCGACCTTGGTACAGCCTGCGAATGTCATGACGACAACCAGGGCCAGGACGGCGGCTGCGCGGAACATGCGGCGGAAATTATTGCAATGCTTCATAAAATCGGTTGTAATTATCGAAAAAGTCCGCTGCTTCGGGCGACTGGTATTCGAGCATCGGTTTGCCGCTTGCGCGGGCGATCTCCAACACCTTCGGTTCGACATCCGCGGATGCCGCGACCACACCGTCGGCATATTCCATAACGAAACGGCAGAGATTTTCGTATGACGGGGCGTCGAGAATTGAGAGATTTTTATCTTTGACTCCTTCGCCGGCTATTTTTTTGCCGAACGCCTTGTCCAGTTCGCCGGGAAATCCGTCGCCGTAAAGCGAGACGACGATCTTCACGTTGCGGAAGATCGGATCGTCAGCGAAAATCCGCTTCAGATAGACCGGGACCACGCTCGAGAACCAGCCGTGGCAATGGACGACGGTCGGGGTCCAGCGCAGTTTCTTGACTGTTTCCAGTACGCCGCGGGCGAAGAAGATGGCCCGTTCGTCGTTATCCGGGAAAGGCGTGCCTTCCTCGTCGGCCAGCACGAATTTACGCGAAAAGTAGTCGTCGTTGTCGATGAAATAGATCTGTACGCGGGCGGTGGGGATGGACGCGACCTTGATAATCAGCTGGTGGTCGTTGTCGTCGATGATCAGGTTCATGCCCGACAGGCGGATCACTTCGTGAAGCTGGTGTCTGCGCTCGTTGATGCAGCCGTAACGCGGCATGAACGTGCGTATTTCATTCCCACGCTCCTGCATCGCCTGCGTGAGAGCGCGGCAAAGTCCGGAGCCTTCCGTCTCGGGAAGATACGGGGTAATCTCCTGACAGACGTACAGAATCTTATTTGCCATGGTTCGAGTATTTTGTCTTTGGACTTCCCTCTTCGCCGCCCGGCAGAGTCCGGACGGGTTCGGTTCTGCCCGTGCTAAGCGAAAATGTTCGCTATCTGTTTTGCAAAGATAGTGAAAAAATCTTAAAGAATAAGCATCGCGTCACCGTAAGTGCCGAATCGATACCCTTCGTCTTTGGCCACTTTGTACGCGTTCATGACCGTTTCATAACCTCCGAAGGCCGCAACCATCATCAGCTGGGTGGAGTAGGGCAGGTGGAAATTGGTCACCATGGCGTCGGCCACCGTGAATTCGTAAGGTGCGAAGATGAATTTGTTGGTCCAGCCCTCCATCGGCTTGATCATGCCGTTGGTCGAAACCGCCGTTTCGATGGTCCGCATGACGGTCGTGCCGATAGCGACGACTTTGCGTCCGTCGCGCTTGGCCGAATTGACCGCGTCGGCGGCCTGGTCCGTCACGAAGAACTGTTCCGAGTCCATCTTGTGCTTCGAGAGGTCCTCGACATCCACCGTGCGGAAATTGCCCAGGCCGACATGCAGCGTGATGAAGGATTTGCTGATGCCTTTGATTTCCATGCGTTTCATCAGGTGTTTCGAGAAGTGCATGCCGGCTGTCGGAGCGGCCACGGCGCCTTCGTGTTGGGCGAAGATCGTCTGGTAACGCTCGGCGTCTTCGGGTTCGACTTTCTCGCGTACCCACTTGGGCAGCGGGGTTTCGCCCAGGCTGAAAAGCGCCTGCTTGAACTCCTCGTACGAGCCGTCGAACAGAAAGCGCAGCGTGCGGCCGCGCGAAGTGGTGTTGTCGATCACCTCGGCCACCAGCAGGTCGTCGTCGCCGAAATAGAGTTTGTTGCCGATGCGGATTTTGCGGGCCGGATCGACCAGTACGTCCCACAGGCGCAGTTCGCGGTTCAGCTCGCGCAGCAGGAAGATTTCGATCTCGGCGCCGGTCTTCTCCTTGTTGCCGTACAGACGGGCCGGGAAAACCTTCGTGTCGTTGAAGACGAACAGGTCCTTTTCGTCGAAATAGTCGATGAGGTCCTTGAAAGTGCGGTGTTCGATGGTTCCTTTCGCGCGGTTGATGACCATCAGGCGCGAATCGTCCCGGTTTTCCGTCGGATGTTTCGCCAGGATTTCGGGGGCGAACTCGTATCCGTATTGTGATAATTTCATGGTGAAAAGACTCTTTTTTACGTGCTAAAAAACAAAACAGATTATTTTCTATACGCAAAAAAGTCTATTTTGTTTCAAGTTCCTGCAGTTTTTTGTGAAATTCTTCGAGTTCGAAGGCTCTTTCGAGCGTGAAGCCGCCGCTGCGGGTGCGGCGCAGCGACGTCAGGTGGGCGCCGCTTTCGAGCGCCAGTCCGATTTCGTGGGCCAGCGAGCGGATGTAGGTGCCTTTGCTGCACCGCACGCGGATGCGGATGCGCGGCAGGTCGTACTCCAGCAGTTCCATTTCATAGATATTGACCAGCGCCTTGCGCATCTCGACCTCCTCGCCGGCGCGGGCCAGCTCGTAGGCGCGCGTGCCGTCGATCTTCTTGGCCGAGTAGACGGGCGGCTCCTGAAGCCTCTCGCCTGTGAGCGAAGAGAGGGCTTCGAGGACTTTTTCGCGTGTAATATGCTCCGTGGGGAAGGTCCGGTCGATGGGGTGTTCGAGGTCGTGGCTGGGGGTCGTGGCGCCCAGCATCACATCGGCGACGTACTCCTTCTCCTCGGCCTGCAGCGCATCGACCATCTTGGTCGCGCGGCCGATGCAGACCAGCAGGATGCCGGTAGCCAGCGGATCGAGCGTGCCGGCATGGCCTACCTTGATTTTCCGGTAGCCGAGACGGCGCAGCGTGAATTTGATTTTGCGGACCACATCGGTCGAGGTCCAGCGCAGGGGTTTGTCCAATACGGCGATATAACCCTCTTCGAAGTTGAGGCCCCGCAGGTCGATCTGTTCTTTCATTAACAGAAATAGCTTATGATGGATACGAGGCCCGCGGCGGCGCAGTAGAGCGCGAACCAGATGAGTTTGCCCCGCTTGATGATCTCGATCATAAATTTGCAGGCCAGGCAGCCCGTGACGAACGAGGCGAGGAAGCCTGCGGCAAGGGGGCCGGCGGCGATGCCGGCCGTGAGGTCGCCGCCGGCGGCTTCGAGCAGCGTCTCGCCCAGGATCGGGGCCAGCACCATCAGGAACGAGAACTGCGCCACGGCGGCTTTTTTGTTGCCCAGCAAGAGGCCCGTGGCGATGGTTGTGCCCGAACGCGAAAGGCCCGGCATGGCGGCGCAGGCCTGTGCAAGACCGATGATGAAGGCGTCGCGGTAGGAGATGGTCTCCTTCTGCCGGGGTTTGGCATAGTAGGCGAAAGCCAGCAGCGCGGCCGTCAGCAGCAGCATGGCGCCCACGATCACGAGGATATAGGGAGCCTCGAGCATGGCGTTGATCTGGTCCTTGAACAGGAAGCCGACGAAACCGATGGGAATCATCGAAAGCACGAGTTTGAGTACATAGGCCTGCTCCGCGTTGAAACGGCGCGAGAAAAGGCCCTTCACGAGGCGCCACACTTCGCTCCAGAGTACGACGATGGTACTCAGGACGGTGGCGGCGTGGAGCGCAACGTCGAAAGTGAGGTTCTCTTCGAGTTCGACGCCCAGCAGCTCTTTGGCGATCTGGAGGTGGCCGCTGCTCGAAACGGGCAGAAATTCGGTGATGCCCTGCACAATGCCGAGCAGGATGGCTTGTAGAGTGTCCATTATGGATAAGACGGATAAGTTGCGTAAAAGGTCAAAGCCGATTCGTTCCCGACAGCCCTTCTCGCGGCCGCTGACCGCGCTTGCATGGCTGACCCATCCCCAAACCTCCGCCGGGGCGGGGGCTTATGGGTTGTCGCAACGAATGCCGGACCTTCAGATGCGTGAATTATTTGTATCTTTTCAGGATGGCGTAGATCTCGATCACGAATCCGCCGATCACCAGGATCGGGGCCAGCGTGATGCGGCGCCATGAGAACATCGCGTAGTTGAACTGGTCGGGCGAGTCGCTGCCGCCGCCGGCCATCAGCACGAAGCCCAGCAGGATCACTGCGAAGCCGATCGCCAGCAGGATGTAGTTGCGGCGGGTAAGCGGCATTTTGGGGTTTCCCTGTTCCGCAGGGGTGTTATTCGCTTTTTTCATTTAATAAAGGTATATCT
>CAKVKI010000152.1 GCA_934754975.1 uncultured Alistipes sp.
GAGAACGGACTGCCGAATCTGGCGCAGATCTTCACGCAGCGCCGTTATGTACGCGAAGACAACCTCTCCATTTCGAACACCTACTTCGCCCTGCTGAAAGAGAAGGGATTCTTTAATAACTGATCGGGAGCGTGCAGGGAGCGGGTCGTATATTAGCTGTCGCCGTGCTGGGCTTTTTCTGCTCCGCGTGCAGCGTTACGCGCAAGATTCCCGAAGGGCAGTACCTGTTGCAGAAAGTGACGATCGAGTCCGACAAATCGACGCCCCGCAAGGAGCGCATCACCGCTGGGGATCTTGAAAAATACGTGCGCCAGACTCCCAACAAGCGTTTTCTGGGGACGAACTTCTATGTCTGGCTGTACGAACAGGCCAATCCGGGCAAGCAGAACTGGTGGAACAACTGGAAACGCAAGATCGGTCAGGAACCCGTGCTGCTCGATATGAGCCTGACCGAACGGAGTGCGCAAAACCTGAAAGTCTATATGGACACGCGCGGGTTCTTCTCTTCCCAGGCGGCGTTCGAAGTCGATACTACCTCGCGCCGCAAACGTGCCAAGGTCGTCTACCGTACCCGGCAGGGCGAACCTTACCGCATCGACAGCATCTCGTACGATTTCCAGGACAAGTTCCTCGAACAGATTATCCTGCCCGATACCTCCAATACGCTGATCCGCCCGGGTAAGATCTTCGACATCGCGATGCTCGACCACGAGCGGGAGCGTATTGCGGCCTTTCTCAAGGAGCGGGGCTATTACAACTTTACGGTCAATAACATCGACTATGTCGCCGACACGCTCGGCGGAAACCATCAGGTCGATGTGCAGGTGAATATCAAGCAGTACCTTACGGGTTACAACGAACGCGGACAGGCTGTGATGGACAACAACATGGTCTACCGTATCGACCGGATTAACGTCTTTCCGGCGTATGATCCGACCGTCGCACGGACCGACTCGACGTTCCTGTCGCGGCTCGATACGCTCTATTACCGCGGTCTGAACATTATCTATGAGAAGCGTCCGAACCTGCGTCCCGCTATTCTCAGGCAGTCGGTGCCGCTCTATCCCAACTATGTCTATAACTCGGCGCAGGTGAACCGCGCTTATACCGACCTGATGTCGCTCGGGTATTTCAAAAGCGCCAAGATCGCCTTCGTGGAGCAGCCCCAGAGCGTCGATGTCACCAACTACGTCTCTTTCATCGGCGCGTCGGCGGACTCCACGCAGACCCGCTTTACGAAGGAGGGGTATCTGGAGTGCAACATCCTGTGTACTCCGGCGCTCAAGCAGAGTTTCAAGGTCGATCTCGAAGGCAGTACGACGTCGAGTTTCTACGGACTGAAGGCTACCGTCGGTTATCAGAACCGCAACATCTTCCGGGGAGCGGAGGCGCTGGACGTTTCGTTTACGGCGGGATACGAGTTTATGAAGGCGCCCGACGCCAAGAAAAAGCGCGCTACGGAGTTCGGCGTTACGACCGGACTCACGTTCCCGCGTTTTCTGGTGCCGTGGCGTACGCGGCGGTTCCGCTCGGTGAATCAACCCAAGACCAAGCTGGAACTTTCGGTCAATTTCCAGGACCGGCCCTATTACCGCCGTACGCTTTCGAGCGCGGGAATCACCTACCAGTGGACCAATAACCGTTATTCGTCGTTTTCGCTGCGGCCCATCGACATCAATGTGGTCGATGTGAATAATCTCGACGAGTCGTTCCTGATGGTGAATAAGACCGGCACGGACGGAAAACAGGAACTCACCCAAAACCGCTACCTGCTCGAAAGCTTCCGCACGCAGTTTATCGGCGGCCTTTCGTTCGGTTACAGCTACAACAACCAGCGTAAGAATCTGGGCGGCAACGCCACCAATATCCGCTTCAATTTCGAAACGGCCGGCAACCTGATCGACGCGGTGGACCGGCTGTTCTACTCTCGGCCGAAAGCGGGCGATCCGGCCAAAATCTTCGGCATCGAATATTCGCAGTATTTTCGCACAGACCTGAGCATCAGCCGTAAAATCATGCTGGGCGGGGTCTCGGCCCTCGTGGGGCGTCTCTATGGCGGCGTGGCGATGGCATACGGCAACTCGTCGGCCGTGCCCTTCGACCGGCAGTTCTATGCCGGCGGCAGCAACGGCATGCGCGGCTGGACGCCCCGCACGCTCGGTCAGGGTTCGGTACCCAATCCGCATGACGATTTCCCGATACAGACGGGCGACGTGAAGTTGGAAGCCAATCTCGAACTGCGCTTTCCGATCTGGGGCATGGTACACGGTGCGACGTTCTTCGATCTTGGTAATATCTGGTATATTCGCCAGAATCCGTCGGAATACTCCGACGACGCCGTTTTCTTCTTCGACAAGTTCTATAAGCAACTGGGATTCAATACCGGCTTCGGCCTGCGTTTCGATATCAAGTTCGCCGTACTCCGGCTCGATTGGGGCGTACAGCTCCACAATCCCAATAATCCGGCGGGCGAGCGGTGGATTCACAACCTGCGCTGGAAGAATACGGCGCTCAATTTCGGCGTCGGCTATCCCTTCTGATTCGGTCGCGCAACGACGAACCCCGGCGCAGTTATGCGGCCGGGGTTTTGTGCATCGGGGCGAAATATGCCCGTATCAGTTCTGCACTTTGTACTGCGAGGGGGACATGCCCGTATTGCGTTTGAAGTAGCTGCCGAAGAACGACTGGTTCGGGAAATTCAGGTAATAGGCGATCTCCTGTACGCTCATGGTCGAATATTTGAGCAGGGTTTTAGCCTCCAGAATCACGTAATTGTCGATCCATTCCGACACAGACTGCCCGCTGATGCGCTTGATGAGCGTCGTGAGGTACTTGGGCGTGATGCAGAGCTGCCGGGCATAGAACCCGACACTGCGCTCTTCGCGGTAGTGTTCGCCCAGCAGGTGCGTAAATTGTTTGAAATACTCTTCGGCCCGGTTGTGCGAATTATTCTGCTCTTCGGGATGCTCCGCGAGATAGTGGTACATGATATCCCCGACCTTGTAAATCGTGGCGGCGATCAGTCCGCTGACGATGTCGAACGAAAAATGGGTTTCCGGCCCGCGGGTTTCGCGTTCGATCTGTGCGATCATGCCGCGCAGGGAGCGGCTCTCTTCGGGCGTCAGCGCCAGGCAGGGGTTGGCGCCGAATTTGAGGAACAGCGGCATCATGTTTTTGATGTCGATGTTGATGCGGCGCATGAAGTCGGGCGATATGGCGATGACGTCGGCCTTGAAATACTGCTGCGAATTTACCTGCAGAATATTTTTCGGGGTGAAGATGAACATCGAGTCTTTCTTCAGCTGGAATTCATGCAGGTTGAACGATACGGAGGTCTCTCCTTCTGTGCCGACGCCGATTACGAAAGCGTCGATGCGGCACGGAAACCGGAATACCTGCATCTGGGAGTCGCTGCTGGCCGTTATGCACTCGCGCATCAGGCCCTGTCGTTGTCCGCCGGCCAGGTCTATAAGCTCGGCCAGCGTAAATGAGTTGATCGGTGTTTGGCTCTCTGTCTTGTTCATTTCTTCTCTTGGATTTGGGTGAAATATAGCAATAAAAACTCATATTCAGTTCATATAGTTATATATTCGAACGAAATGAACATCTTTGCGTCTCTTTTGATCCCCGGCTCCGATAAGGGATATAAAAAGGCGCCGGTACTTCCGGCGCCTTTTTTATGTTTCATCGGGAAATCCCCGAGAGACTTATTTCGATGCAGCGGGTGCGGCCGCAGCAGCGGGAGCATCCGTAATGCCGAGTTCCTTCTTCACTGCGGGAGCGATATCCGTGAGCGCAGCCTCATCGAAATAGGCGAGTGAACCCGTCGAAGTGTCGAATACAGCCAGATAACCGGCGGCGGCGGCAACTTTGTCGATCGCGTTCTTGGCCTTTTCGATAATCGGGGCCAGCAGTTCGTTCTGACGCTTTTGGAAATCCTGCTGAGCGGCCTGCTCGAACTCGTTGCGGCGCTGAATCAGGGCGTTGAGATCGTTCTCCTTGAGCTGGCGTACGGATTCCGACAGGGTGCTGAAATTCTTCTGGAACTCCTGCAGTTTCTGGTTATATTCAACGGTCATGGACTCCAAGTTGTCCTGAAGGTCCTTGGCATAAGCCTCCATGTTGGTCTGCATCTCCTTCGTTTCGGGCATACCCACGATGATCTCCTGGGTATTGATGCGTCCGAATTTCTGCTGTGCGAAGAGCGATGTCGCGCCCATCACGAATACAACCGCAAGGGTTAGTTTGATTGCTTTTTTCATAAAAGATTATTAGTTAATTGTTTGATGTTCTCATTTTTTCAGGGCGTCGATCACCTGCTGCGTACGCTCCACACCGGGATTCGTATAAAGCAGTGTCGGATTGTTCGCCGAATCGATTACCACGTCGGCGCCGACCTGCTTGGCGTACGCTTCGATGGCGGCAAATACTTTCTTCTGGATCGGCGCGATTACTTCGACCCGCTTTTTCATCAGCGTGCCCTCGTTGCCGAAGAGACTTTCCTGATAGGTCTGTGCGTCTTTCTCTTTGATGAGAATCGCATTTTCGCGTGTCTGGCGGGTCGCTGCCGAGAGCGATGCCTTCTGGTTCATGTACGTGTCGTAGAGGGCCTCCACTTCGGCGAATTTGGCGTCCACCTGATTCTGGTATTGCTTGGCGAGTTCGTCCAGGTCGGAGATAGCCTTGTTGTAGGCGTCGATGGATTTGAATACCTTTTCGCTATTGACGATTATGTAATTCTGCGCCGCCAGCGTTCCGGCCGTGAGAATGAATGCTGCGATTAAAATCAGACGTTTCATAATCCTTGTGTTTTTAAGTTAATATTCAGCCGGTTTCCCGGAAACTATACTATAAATATAACTATTTTCTTCCAAATTTATTGCCAGCCTGTATTTTTTTGCAAATACCTCCGCCTTAATCCGGAGTCTCCTTTGGCAAAGGGAGATTCAACAGGGGGCCGGTTATCCCCGGAACAGCTCTTCCCGGCTAGAACTGTTGTCCCATTACGAAGTGGAACTGGCTTCCGCTCTTGCCGCTCTGTCCTGCCGGAGAGTCGAAACCGTAACCCCAGTCGATACCCAGCATACCCACCACGGGCAGGTAGAGACGGACGCCGAAGCCGGCTGCGCGCTTGATCTTGAAGGGCGAGAATTTCTTCCACGAATCGAATGCGTTACCGCCTTCGAGGAATCCCAGCACATAGATCTGCGACGACGGTTTGAGGATGACGGGATAGCGGATCTCGGCCGTATATTTGTTGTAAGCCACCGAATAATCGCTCGTGGGATCGAGGGCGCCGTCCTCGTAACCGCGCATCGAAATGATGTCGATACCGTATATATTATATCCCGACATGCCGTCGCCGCCGACCTCGAAACGTTCGAAAGGCGAAACCTTATATTTGTTGTAGTTGCCGAGGTAACCCATTTCGGCCTTGAGCATCAGCACGAGATTCGAATTTTTGGTCAGCGCCTGGAACCACTGCGCCTTGAACTGCCACTTGTGGAATTCGACCCAGCGGTAACGTTCCTGATTGGCTCTGTCCTGTTCTGCGCTACTGTATCCGTTGTTGGGATTGGCGATTCGGGCCAGTTCCTTGTAATCCTTTCCGTCCCAGAGCGAGTAGGGGGGCGTGAACTGCACCGATGCGCTGAACTCCGAACCGCGGCGCGGGTAGATCGGCTGGTCTACCGAGTTGCGTGCGAAGACGAATTTGAGCGAGAGCAGGTTGGCCGCACCGTTGGTCATGCCGAACGTGTTCCAGTTTTTGAGCGAGAAACGCTCGTAACTTGCTTCGGTGTAGAACGTGAAGTAGGGATCGGGCCAGTTGAGGCGTTTGCCCAAACCCGCTGCTACGCCGTACGTACGGAAATACTGCGTACTCTTCTGCCATACGTAATAGGCGTTGTTCTGCTCGGAGAAGTGGGCCGATATGGTGAACGAATTGGGCTTCTTGCCGCCCAGCCACGGGTCGGTGAAACTCAGGGCGAACGCTTTGTAATAAGTACCGTTGGTCTGCGCCGACAGCGACAGCCGCTGGTTCTGCCCCATCGGGTAGGGACGCCATGCGCCCTTTTTGAAGAAGTTCTTGATCGAAAGGTTGTTGAGCGTGATGCCCACCGAACCGACGAATGTTCCCGATCCCCAGCCGCCGGCGATGTTGAACTGGTCGGAAGCCTGTTCTTCGAGCGGCCAGTTGACGTTCACCAGCTCGTTCGAAACGGGCTTGATGTCGGGCATGATCGCTTCGGGGTTGAAGTGGCCCAGCGAGCCGAGCGTGCGGATGGTCTGCATCAGCAGCGAACGGTCGTAAAGTTCGCCCGGACGCGTATAA
>CAKVKI010000153.1 GCA_934754975.1 uncultured Alistipes sp.
CAACAACGCCGTCAATCACGGAATCTTCTCGCCGATCGGCATCGAGCAGGCCCGCGAAACGGGACAGTCTATCATGTTCCTGCTCGAAACCAATCCCGGTCCCGGATTGGGCGTATTGCTCGCATACTGGCTTTTCGGCCGGGGAAATGCGCGCCAGTCGGCTCCCGGCGCCGTGATTATCCAGTTTTTCGGCGGCATCCACGAAATCTATTTTCCCTACATACTCGCCCGTCCGGTGCTGATCGTTGCCGCAATTGCGGGCAGCGCCTCGGGACTGCTGTTTTTCTCGCTGTCCGATGCGGGTCTGGTGGCTCCGGCGTCGCCCGGAAGCATCCTCTCGGTGCTGGCGATGGCCCCCAAAGGCAAGACGCTCATCGTCCTGCTGGGCGTCGCGATCTCCGCGTCCGTGTCGCTGCTCGTCGCCGCGCCCTTTATCCGGCGTGCGTCCAGAACCGAAACGGAAGGCGATCCAGCCGTCGGGAAGGTCCCGCAGACCGCGGCCGGACGGCCCGTCCGCAAAGTGATCTTCGCCTGCGACGCGGGCATGGGATCGAGCGCCCTCGGCGCGACCCGTTTCCGAAAACGCCTCCGGGACGCGGGAATAGGCGTTGCGGTGGGTAACAGTGCGGCGGACCGTATTCC
This sequence comes from uncultured Alistipes sp., assembly GCA_934754975.1. Lineage (GTDB taxonomy): Bacteria > Bacteroidota > Bacteroidia > Bacteroidales > Rikenellaceae > Alistipes. The sequence continues at coordinate 643 of CAKVKI010000153.1, forward strand.
GTCCGATGCCGACGTGGTCGTATGTCAGTCCGTACTGGCGGAGCGGATCGCCGCGGCCGCAAAAGACGCCGAACTGATCGTAATCGACAACTTCCTCTCCGATCCCGGTCTGGACGCCCTGTTCGCCCGACTGGAGGGAGCGGAACCGACGGCGGCAGGCTCCGGAACCGTTTCCGGCGGCGAATCGGCCCCTGAGATGTCCTGCGCCCGGCTTGCGGAAGCCGTATTGCCTTCCGACGCCTGCGACGCACGATCTGCCGGAGCGACGCCCTTTGCCGAAGTCTCCGGTTCCCGGTCCGCAGAAACAACAGCGTCTCCCGGCATGTCCGACACCCGGCTTGCTGAAGCTACGTCCCTTTCCAGGGTATCTGATTCCCGGTCCGCACAATCCGCACTCTCTCCCGGTCAATCCGGCGTGCGGGGCGCCGCGGCCGATTCGGACCTGAAACCCGCAGAACCTGCATCCGCCCCCAAGGACGCCGCTCCGGACAGTGCTATCCTGCGGCCCGGAAATATCCGGGTCGGACTGCCTCCGGAACCGAAGGAGGGGGCGATCCGGCGGGCAGGCGAATTGCTCGTCGCGGGCGAATATGCCGAGCCGGAGTATGTCGATGCGATGCTGCGCCGCGAAGAGCTGGCGACGACCTGTCTGGGTATGGGGCTTGCGATTCCGCACGGAACCTCCGACGCCAAGGAGCGCGTAATGCACTCCGGCATCGTGGTCCTGCAATACCCCGACGGCGTGGATTTCGACGGCGAGAAAGCGCACCTGATCGTGGGAATCGCAGGCGTGGGGGACGAACATCTGGAAATCCTCGCCCGGCTGAGCGCATCGTTCGAAGACGAGGAGCTGTTGCAGCGGCTTATGACCGCGACCGACCCGCAGGTGATTTACGACGCGCTGAAATAGCCGCCGGATACACAACCGAAAAACCGACCGAACCAACAACGACTTATATGAGATCGCAAAAAGTAACGATTACGGCTCCCAACGGCATGCACGCGCGGCCGGCCGGGGAGCTGGCTAAACTTATCAAGGGCCTTGCGCCCGTCAGGATCACTTTCCGCACCGCCGCAAAGGAGGTCAATGCCGCGAGCATGCTCGCCCTGCTGTCGCTGGGACTGAAGTGCGGCACGGAGATCGAAATATGCGCCGAGGGCGGCGACGAAGCCGCCGCCGTGCAGGCTGTCGCGGCGTTCATCGCAAATATGCAGGAGTGATGCTTATCCTTCGGACCGGAATCCCTACGGCGGGAATTGCCGTAGGAACGGCGTTCGTGTTCGAACGCCGCGCTTCGGCCGCGCCGTCCGCCGCGACCGGGGATCCGGCGGCTGAAACGGCCCGCTTTCATGCCGCGCTGGTGCAGGCGAAAGGGGAGCTGGGCGTATTGGCGGCGGAAAACGACATTTTCGCGGCGCACCTGGAGATGGCCGACGATCCGATGCTGGCGGAACAGGTCGAAGAGCGGATTTCGGAACACAGCTTTTCGGCCGAACGGGCTTTGGACGAGGCCTGCGAAGAGCTGGGCGGCATGCTCGCCGCACTCGACGACGAGCTTCTCAGCGGCCGCGCCGACGACGTGCGGGACGTGTGCGGCCGCATACGCCGTATTCTCACGGGCGAAGAGGCCGAAAATCCGTTTGCAGGTCTTGCTCCCGGAACGATCGTCGTGGCCGAAGAATTGGCGCCGTCGGATACGGCGCTGATGGATTTCAGCCGCATCGCGGGCGTGGTGACGGCCCGCGGAAGCGTCACGAGCCATGTCTGCATCATCGCCCGCGCCAAAGGGATTGCGGCGATGGTCGGATCGTCTGAATGCATGCTTGAGATAAAGACAGGAGACAAGCTGATAATCAACGGAGAAACCGGCGAAATAATCGTCGATCCAGATGCCGGAACCGAACGGAAATACCGCTCCCTGATCGCATCGCGGGAACGGCACGGCGCACATTGCCTGAAAGGTGCGCATACGCCCGCCGTGACGCGCGGCGGACGGCGTATCGCCGTGCTGGGGAATGCCGGCAATATCGGGGAGGTGCGCACGGCCCTCGATGCGGGAGCCGAAGGAATAGGGCTGTTTCGCAGCGAATTCCTCTACATGCAGAGCCGCGGCGGGTTCCCGGACGAACAGACGCAGTTCGAAGCCTACCGGCATGCGGCGGAGCTTTGCGGAGAGCGGCCGTTAGTTATACGAACGCTCGATATAGGCGGGGATAAAGCATTGCCGTACATGGATTTCGGCCATGAGGAAAATCCGTTTCTCGGATGGCGCGCCATCCGTATTTCGCTCTCCATGCACGACATGTTCCGGACGCAGCTGCGGGCATTGCTCCGGGCGAGCGTATTCGGCAACCTGCGGATCATGTTCCCGATGATTACGTCGGTCGGGGAGTTTTGCCGGGCCGAAGCCGCCGTGCGGGAGTGCATGGCGGAGCTGGACGCGGAAAAGGCCGCCTATAATCCCGGAATCGAACTGGGCGTGATGATCGAGACTCCCGCCGCCGTCATGGTCGCCGACCTGCTGGCCGCGGAAGCGCGGTTTTTCAGCATCGGGACCAACGACCTGACTCAGTACGTCATGGCCGCAGACCGCGGAAATCCGCGCGTGGCGCATCTCTACGACCCGTCCGACACGGCCGTAAGACGCGCTGTCGCCATGACGCTCGCGGCGGCGCGCAGCGCGGGCATCGAAGCCGGCATGTGCGGCGAACTGGCCGCCGATCCGGAAGCCACGGCGTGGCTGCTGGAAGCGGGGCTGGAGAAGTTCAGCGTCAGCGCACCCGCCGTCGCGCCGCTCAAAGAGCGGATCCGGACGCTCGGAACCGCCTGACAGTCCGGTGCAGCCGAATAAATTTGCCGCGGCGTCCGATTTACATTATCTTTGAACCCAATTAATTCATTTAATCCAAAATCACTGCAAACCATGAAGAAATCACTGCTCCTGCTGGCCGTTCTGATGCTGTCGCCGGCCCTTTATGCGCAGGACTACCACGTCGTACTCTGGGACAACACGACGGCGCCCACCTCCAACGGCCTGACGGGCGAGGAGATTCAGCCCAAACCCGGCCAGTGGTCCAACACCCAGAAAGCCGAAATGTGGATCTACAAGGCCGGAGACAATGCCACGGGACAGGCGCTGGTATTCTTCCCCGGCGGCGGATACTCGACGCTTTCGGTCGGCAACGGCCACAAGGAGGCCAAATGGTTCGCCGAAAACGGCGTCACGGCCGCCGTGGTGAAATACCGCCTGCCCAACGGACACAGCGAAGTCCCGCGCAACGATGCCGACGAGGCGCTGCGCGTCATGCGCGAAATGGCCGCGGAACTCAATATCGACCCGGCGAAAGTAGGGGTTTCGGGCACCTCGGCGGGCGGCTATCTCGCCGGCAGCGTAGGTACGCTTTCGGAAGTGAAGCCCGATTTCATGATCCTCTACTACCCGGTGATTTCGGCCGACGCCGACAAACGCCACAAGGGGACGTTCGTGCAGCTGCTCGGCGCCGAGGATGCCGACAAACCCGTCGCACAGGAGTTCTCGCTCGAAAAGAAAGTCGATGCCCGGACTCCGCCGACACTGCTGTTCCACTGCGACGACGACAAGGTGGTGCCCGCCGTGAACAGCGCGCTTTTCTACCAGAAACTCAAGGAACACGGCGTCAAGGCTACGCTCCACATCTATCCGTCGGGCGGCCACGGCTGGGGCATGAACCGGAAGTTCCGCTATTACGACGACTGGCAGAAAGCCACGCTCGACTGGCTCTCGACGCTGTAACGGACCTGCAAAAACATGAAAATCCCCGCCGTCCGGCGGGGATTTGTCGTATCGGAAAGGGTATCGGCGGCGAAGCGATGATTTGCCCCGGTGCGAGTTGCGGCACAGCAACCTGCTATAATCCGAACCGGTATAACTGCGGGCCGGAATGTCGGGAGCCGCGCTTATTTCCAGAGGATTTTTCCGTCTGCTTTTACGGCGGTCCGACTAGACCGGCTCACTCCGGACGGCGGCGGGGCAGCACCCGTTCGCAACCCCAACCGGCGATGCGGCGGAGCGTCGTTATTTCTGGCGGAAGATCACCTCGCAGTGTTCGCCCGTCATGTACTCGACGATGTTGAGTACCTCTTCGAGCGAATTGGAACGCTGGTAATTGAACGCATAACGCTTGTCGTCATAACGGCCCGGCACCGAAATCCGCACGCCGTAGGTCGTTTCGATATGCGAAATGATTTCATGCAGGGTGGCGTTGGCCATCGTCACCAGATCGTATTGCGAAAGCACGAGGTGCGAAGCGTTCACATGCGAAATTTCGAGGTTGTCGGTCACTGCGTCGTACAAGGCGCGCTGGTCGGGCTGCAGGGTTACGAGATTGATGCCTTCCGGAGTTTGCAGACGCACCGAACCATGCTCAAGAACCACTTCGGCCTGCTCGGAACCGGAATATGCCTGCACGCAGAAGGCCGTGCCGAGTACCCGGACCCGCAGGTTGTCTGTCGTCACGGTAAACGGGGCCGCTTCGTCGCGTGCGACTTCGAAGAATGCCGCACCGGCAAGTTTCACGTTGCGCTCGGTTTGGCTGAAGGCTTTGGGCAGCGTCAGCCGGGTGTGAGTATTGAGCCACACCTGCGTACCGTCATCGAGTGTGACGGTAGTTACGGTTTCGCTGTTGTTCTCGTATACGCGGTATATGTCGGGACCTGCGAGAAAATGCCATGCGAATCCCGCGCAGAGTACGAACAGCACGGCTGCGGCTGCGCTCATCGACCAGCGCAGCAGGCCGCGGCGGCGACGGGCGCGCTCCTCGCCGGCGATTTTCGCGATCCGGTCGTCGGTACTGCGCATGAAGGCCGCGAACCGGCCGAGGTCGGCGCTTTCGGCGAAGACATTGCGGGCGTTCCAGAGGCTTTTGAGTTCGAAGAAGTATTTCCGGTGTTCCTCCGACTCTTCCAGCCACGCCAGGAGAAATTGCTCCTCCCGGTCGCTGGTCTCCCCCGCAAAGTATTTATTGATGACTGCGTCCATTATAAGCGTATCTTCCATTTGGTTTTGCTACTTACTATACAATCCTCGGGGAAAATCTACCCAACGGACTGCAAATTATTACAAAGGAACATGAAAAACAGGAGCATCAGCAGCTCCGATTTCGACAATTTCGACCGCAGGGCCTTCAGCGCGAGGTAGATGTGGTTCTCGACCGTACTCTGCGCGATGCCGAGCTGTTCGCTGATTTCGCGGTGCGAGAATCCCTGCAGGTAGCTCAGTGTGAAAACCTCGCGGCACTTTTCGGGCAGGGTGGCTACCGCCGCATTGATGCCGGCGCGCAGGTCCTGCGAGTAAATTTTTTCGATGATGGGATTGTTGTCGGGATCGTAGTAGGCGTATCCGATGCTTTCGATCCGCTCCCGGTGGTAGGAGCGGTAGTTGCCGGCATGCCGGTTTTTGTTTACGTAATTGACCGACTGATTGTAGACCGAGCGCAGCAGGTAGCCATAAAGCGACTGCCGGGGATCGAGTCCTTCGCGGCGTACCCAGACATTTACGAAAACGTCCTGCACGATGTCCTGCGCCCAGTTTCCCTTCAGGAAAAGACGGGCGTAAGCCATCAGCGGCGCGTAATAACGGCCGCACATTTCGTCGAAAGCCTCGCGGCTTC
>CAKVKI010000154.1 GCA_934754975.1 uncultured Alistipes sp.
AGGCGAAGCTCTCGCCGATGTTGCCGCCCAGGGCGACCCTCATCCCGGCGTCGCGCATGATCGTGTAGATGAGCGACGTGGTGGTGGTCTTGCCGTTCGAGCCGGTGATGCAGATGCACTTCGCCCGGCCCGTGTAACGGCCCGCGAACTCCATTTCGGAGATCACGGGAATGCCTGCGGCGCGGAGCTTTCGCACCAGCGGCGCCGTTTCGGGGATGCCGGGCGACTTGACGACCTCCGCGGCGTCGAGGATACGCTCCTCGGTATGTCCGCCCTCTTCATAGGGCACCTGCCACTGGTCGAGTTTGGCTTTGTAGCGGTCGGCGATCCGCCCCGCATCGGAGAGGAAAACGTCGAACCCTTTCTTCTTGGCGAGGATCGCGGAGCCGTATCCGCTGATGCCGCCGCCCAGCACTACTATCTTTTTCATGATTACCGGATCTTTAGCGTTACGAGGGTGATGGCCGCCAGTAGCAGCGAGATGATCCAGAAACGCAGGACGATTTTGGTCTCGAACTGTCCCTTCTTCTGGAAATGGTGGTGTACGGGGGCCATCAGCAGCAGGCGGCGGCCTTCGCCGCATTTGCGCTTGGTGTACTTGAAGTAGCCGACCTGCATCATCACCGAGAAGCTTTCGATCAGGAAGACGCCGCACAGCAGCGGCAGCAGCAGCTCCTTGCGGATGCAGAGGGCGAAGACGGCGATGATGCCGCCGATCGACAGCGAGCCGGTGTCGCCCATGAAAATCTGCGCCGGGAAGGAGTTATACCACAGGAAGCCGACCAGCGCGCCGACCAGCGCCGCGGCGAAGACGACCAGTTCGCCGCTGTCGGGGATGTACATGATATTGAGGTAATCGGCGTACACGATGTGCCCCGAGAGATAGGCCAGCACGCCCAGCACCGCCACGATCGGCACCGAGACCCCCGTGGCCAGGCCGTCGAGCCCGTCGGTGAGGTTGGCGCCGTTGGAGACGGCCGTCACCACGAAGATGGCGACCAGCACGTAGAGCAGCCACGTCATCGTGTTGTTGCCGCCCGTGAGCCAGCCGTAATCGAATTCGTTGTCTTTGATGAAGGGAATGGTCGTCTGGGTGGTTTTGAGGCTTTCGGAGCTGAGGACCACGTTGCGGTGTACGGTTTCGAGTACGGAGCCGTCCTCGTTCATGTAGACGGTCTGCACGGGCTGTACGACTTTGTCGCGGACGACGATGTCCTGCGACACGCACATCGTCGTGCCGACGATGATGCCCAGCCCGACCTGTCCCACGATCTTGAAACGACCCTTGAGGCCCTCCTTGTTGTGGCGGAAAACCTTGATGTAGTCGTCCAGACCGCCGATCAGCCCCAGCCATACGGTCGAGACGATCATCAGCCGGATGTAAATGTTGTCGAGCCGCCCGAGCAGAAGGATCGGAACCAGAATCGCCAGCAGGATGATCACGCCGCCCATGGTAGGGGTGCCGCGTTTCTGGAGCTGTCCCTCCAGGCCGAGGTCGCGGACCTCTTCGCCGATCTGCTTGCGGCGCAGGAAGTCGATGATCTTGCGGCCGAAAATGATGACGATCAGCAGCGCGAGGATGATCGACGCCGCGGCGCGGAACGAAATGTACTGGAACATACCCGAGCCGGGCAGGTTGTAGGCTTCATCCAGATACTTGAAGATGTAATAGAGCATATTGTTCGTTGGGTTTTATTTACCGAATGAATCGAAGGCTTTGCGGACCTCCTCCCGGTCGTCGAAGCGGTGCTTCACGTCGCCGATGATCTGATAGGTTTCATGGCCCTTGCCCGCCACGAGCAGGATGTCGCCCGGCTGTGAAAGCATCACTGCCGTGCGGATGGCTTCGGCGCGGTCGGCGATGCGCAGGAAGCGCGCGCCGGGTTCGAGTCCCGCCGCCATCTGGTCGAGAATCGCCTCGGGCGACTCGTGGCGCGGGTTGTCCGAGGTGAAGACGGCCGTGTCGGCGTACCGCACGGCGATCTGCGCCATTTCGGGCCGCTTGGTGCGGTCGCGGTCGCCGCCGCAGCCGCAGACGACGAGCAGCTTCTGCGCCGGGGTGCGGATCTCTTCGATGGTCTGAATTACGTTTTCGAGCGCATCGGGCGTATGGGCGTAATCGACGACGGCCGTGACGCCGTTTGCGCTCCGGATCAGTTCGAAGCGGCCGCTGACGGCGTGCAGCATGCTCACCACGCGCAGCGCTTCGCCGCGGTCGAAGCCCAGCAGTACGGCCGCGCCGTATACGGCCAGCAGGTTGTAGGCGTTGAAGCGGCCCACCAGTCCGACCCACACCTCCTGTCCGTCGATGCGCAGCAGCATGCCGTCCGGGTGCATTTCGACGATCCGGCAGCGGAAGTCGGCCACCGAGCGCAGCGAGTAGGTGTGTATGGCCGCAGCGGTGTTCTGCACCATCACGCGGCCGTTTTTATCGTCGGCGTTGGTCAGCGCGAAGGCCTCTTTTGAGAGTGAGTCGAAGAAGAGTTTCTTGGCGCGGATGTATTCGGCGAAGGTCTTGTGGTAGTCGAGGTGGTCGTGGGTGATGTTCGAGAAGATGCCGCCTGCGAAGTGCAGGCCGCGCGTGCGCTCCTGCACGATGGCGTGCGACGAACACTCCATGAAACAGTATTCGCACCCCTCGTCGGCCATTTCGCGCATCATGGCGTTGAGCCGTACGGGGTCGGGCGTGGTGTGCGTCGCTTCGACGGTGCGTTCGCCGACCTTGTAGACCACGGTCGAAATCAGTCCCGCCTTGCGGCCCAATGCCCGCACGAGGTCGTACAGCAGCGTCACGGTCGTGGTCTTGCCGTTGGTGCCGGTGATGCCCACGAGTTTCAGCGCGCGGCTCGGGTGGTCGTAAAACGCCGCGGCCATGTCGGCCAGCGCGCCTGCGGCGTCGGGGACTACGATATAGGCGACGTCTGCGGCGGTCTGTTCGGGCAGGCGTTCGCAGACGATGGCCGCGGCGCCTTTTGCGACGGCGGCCGGAATGAAGTCGTGCCCGTCGTTCTGCGTGCCGCGCACGGCGAAGAAGCAGTCGCCCTGCCCGACGGCCCGCGAGTCGTAAACCAACCCGGCCACGGCGGCCGAATCGTCGCCGTGCAGCGCCGTGACGGGGGTATTTCGGAGAATTTCTTTCAGTGTTTTCATAAACCGTTTCTTTTGTCGTATTCGCCCCTCGGACGTGTTTCCGGCCGCCGCCTGCGAAATTCAGGGCGGAAGCGGACCCGTAAAATGCGGCCGGAAGCCTGGAGGACAGCCTTCCGGCGCGGCGCAGGGGTGGATATCGTCAGTTCTTTCATATCAGTTCAGCGTTATGGCGACCGTCGCGCCCGGCGTGATGCGCGCTCCGGCGGCGATGCTCTGCCGGACGACGGCTCCCCGGCCCGAGAAGCGGACTTTCAGGCCGCGGCTTTCGAGTACGAACAGCGCGTCCTTGAGCCCCATTCCCCGCACGTCGGGCATCGTGCCCGTTTCGGCTGGGAAACTCGTGATGATCACGTTCGAGAGGCTGTCCACCTGCACGCGGCCCCAGCCCGTGCGGTGGTCGAACGAAGCCCGGGGCGAGAACTTGTCGGCCACGCGGCGGATCTGGGCGATGTCGCCGCCCTTGATCCGGTCGGGGTGCCGGCGCGGGCCGTGCCGCTCGATGCGGCCGTACCAGTCGCGGTTGCGGTTGTAGATGTAATCGACCATGCGTTTGACGACCGGACCCGCCAGCGGACCGCCGTAATAGGCTTTGCCGGCCTGCGCACGGGTTTCGATGGTCGTCAGCACCGTGTAGCGGGGATTGTCGGCCGGGAAGTAGGCGACCATCGAACCGAGGTAGTAGCGGCCCTGGCGGCTGCGGGCGTCGGTGATCTGCGCCGTGCCGGTCTTGGCGGCCACGCGCAGACGGGCCGTGTCCCTGAAATAGAGGCTGGCGGTACCCTCGGTGCAGACCAGTTCGAGGCATCGCTGCACTTCGCGCAGCGTCGAGCGCGAGCAGAGCGACGAGGTGATGGTGCGGCTTTCGAACCGCTCTTCGACGCGGTCGCCGCGCCGCAGTTCGCGCACCAGCACGGGCGAGATCATTTTGCCGCCGTTGGCGATGCCGTTGTAGAAGGTGATCATCTGGATCGGAGCCAGCCGCACGCGGTAGCCGTAACTCATCTTGACGAGCATGACGCCCGGGTCGGGGACCTTCCAGTCGGTGGTTATCGACGGGGCGCGCTCGCCCAGCCGTTCCAGTCCGACGGTCTGTCCGAGGTGGAGCTTTTCGTGGAGGAAGTCGCTGTATTCCTGTTTTTTGCCTGTGATTCCGTAGCGGTCCCAGATCGCCTTGGCGAAGTAGACGTTCGACGACGAAGCCACGGCGCGCCGGAAGTCGATGACATGGTCGCCGCGGTGCGAGTCGCGGATATTTTTGGCCGGGCCTACATCCACCGAGTCGCCGTTGTGGGTGTCGTACGTGGTCTGGGGGGACATGTCGGCGTCGTCGAGCAGCGTGAGCATCGTCGCCAGCTTGAAGGTCGAACCCGGCTCCATGCTGCGTCCCAGCGCGTAGTTCTCGCGTTCGTAAAACGCCCCTTCGGTTCCCGCCCGGCCCAGGTTGGCCATGGCGAGGATTTCGCCCGTGCGGACCTCCATGACGATCGTCGTGCCCCAGATGGCGTTCTGGGCTTCGAGCTGATGCCGCAGGGCTTTGTCGGCGACGTCCTGCAGGTCCAGGTCGAGCGTGGTCACCACGTCGTACCCGTCTTCGGGGTCCTCGTGCCCGCCGCCCGCGACGCGGCCGTAGAAGCCCCGGGCGATGCGCTGCCGCAGGGCTTTGCCGTCGCGGCCCGCAAGCTCTTCGCGGTAGGCCTCTTCGATGCCGTAATTGCCCTTGTCGCCCGTCAGTCCGATCGTGCGGCGCGCCAGTTCGCCCTGCGGGTAGACGCGCTGGTCGCGTTCGACGAGCCGGTAGACCATGCCCATATTCCAGTTCAGCAGCGGATAGCGCCGCAGGGTCTCCCATTCGGCGTAATCCACTTCGCGGGGAAAGATATTGACGGGCGTGTGGTCGCGGATCGTGTCGTAGATGCGGCGCGTGACGAACTCCTCGCCGCGCAGGCGGTCCATCAGGCGCGAGAACCACCCTTCGGAGCGCAGGTAGGTTGTGTCGCGTTCCCTGACGAGCCGGTAACGGCGGGTGTGTTCTTCGCGGAATTTGCGGCTGTATTCGGCGGCGGATTTGTCCCGGAAGAATGCCGCGAGCAGTTTGGCCAGCGAGTCGCTCTGTTCGCGGAAGGTTTTGAGCGAATCGAGGCCCGGCGAGGCGAAGTCGAACGCGGCCTGATAGCGGAAGATCGAGGTCGCCAGCGGCGCGCCGCCGCGCGCGAGGATGCTGCCGCGCTGCGCCGGAATGGTCTCCTCGGTGAAGATGCGGCTGGCCAGACGTTCGGCGTTGTAAGCTACCTCGGAGCTAAAGAGCTGGACCCAGACCAGCCGTCCGAGTACGACCGCTCCGGCGAGTATGAACAGCACGTAAAGCAGTCGTACTCGCAGCAGGATGTCGCTTTTGATCTTCGAACGTTCCTCTTTCATCGCCGTCAGTTTTCGATGATTTCACCCGGCGCCGGCGGGTCGGTGAGTTCGATGCCGCGTTCGCGCAGCCGCTCGACGATGGCCGAGTGGGTGGTATGGCGGTAGCGTTGTTCCTGTAGGCGGATCGAACGTTCGCGCAGGATCTGCACTTCGCGTTCGAGGCGCGAGTATTTCATGTCCAGATGCAGGGAGGTGAACATCACGGCGATGCTCAAAAAGAACATGCCCGCGATCGAGAGCATGTAAGGGTAGTATTTCGAGACTCCTTCGTGAACGAGGATCGTGCCCGAGAAGAGCTGCCAGAAGGTGCTGGCCTTGCGGCGGCGCTCCTTGCGGCGGCGTTCCTCCTCTTCGGCCTTTTCCTCCTCTTCGCGTTCCATGTCGGCGCGGATCTCCTCGTCGGCTTCGCCCCGTTCGATGCGCAGCACCTCGCGCCGCACGCGGCGGGCGAATTCCTCCTCCTGCTCGCGGCGGGCCTCTTCTTCGGGGGTTACCGGGTCGAATTCGTGATCCTTGAACATCCTTGTTTCCTGCTTTTATCGTTGAATGATTCGCGGGGGCCTCCGCCGTCCGTTATTCGTTCTCCCGTTTTGCGGCGGCGCGCAGCTTGGCCGAGCGCGACCGGGGATTGCGTTCCAACTCTTCGGCCGTGGGGACGACCGCCTTGCGCGTTATGATTTCGAACGGCGTGAGGGCGCGTCCGAAAAAGT
>CAKVKI010000155.1 GCA_934754975.1 uncultured Alistipes sp.
GTTCAGGTAGGTCTGCACGAACTCGCCGTTGCGGCGGTCGTTGCGGTTGGCGTAGGCGCGTTCGGCGCGGCGCATCAGGTCGTTCTGGGCGCGTTCGAATTCACCCTGCGTGAAGCCGTAGCGGCGGACTTTCTCCATTTCGGTATAGATAGCCTCGAAACCTTCGGCCAGCTTGCCGTCCTGCGTCATGGCGACGAACGTCGTCGCATTGAGCGTCGGAATCACGCCGATTTCGCCCGAACCCATGCCTGCGCCGAGGAACGGTGCGTCGGGTTTCATCGAAATCTCCTGCAGACGGGCATTTTCCATGGTGGTCATGTAGGCCTGGATGACGTCGAACATTTCACCGTATATCAGGTTGTTCATCTGCTCGGGAAGCGCCGGGCGCTTGATGAAGAGCTGGATTTTGGAACCCTGCATTTCGGGATCGGTGTAGATGCTGATGATCGGTTCTTCGTTGTCGGGAACGGTGATCGTCTCCTTCTGGGCGGCGTCGGCTGCGGGGGCCGGAATGTCGCTCATAAGCGTCTTGATCTTGTTTTCGACAGCATCCACGTCGATGTCGCCGACCACGACGACCGCCTGATAATCGGGACGGTACCACTGGTTGTAGAAGTCTTCCAGTTCCTTGTGCTGGAAGCCCTTCAGTCCGTCGAGGTAGCCGATCAGGTTGCGGTGTTCGTACTTGGTGTCCTTACCGAGCGCCTGCAGCATCTTCATGGTAGACCGCCACGACGCGCCGTCGCGGGTGCGCAGCTCCTCCATGATGACGCCGCGTTCGGAGTCGATCTCCTCGGGTTCGAGGGCGATGAAGTGCGACCAGTCGTGGAGGATCAGCAGGGCGCTGTCGATAATGCCTTCGCGCGAGGTCGGTACGTCCTTCATCATGTAGGTCGTCTGGTCCCAGCCGGTGCCGGCATTGAGGTTGGCGCCGAATTTCACGCCGACTTTTTCGAGATACTCCGTCAGCATCTTGCCGGGGAGATTCTTGGTGCCGTTGAAGGCCATGTGTTCGAGGAAGTGGGCGAGACCCTGCTGGGAATCGTTCTCCTGAATGGCGCCGACGTCGTGCAGGATGTAGAAGTCGGCCTGTCCTTTCGGCTTTTCGTTGTGGCGGATGTAGTAGGTCATCCCGTTTTCGAGCTTGCCCGTGCGAACGTCCTTGTCCGCCGGAATCGGCTGCTGCGGATTGAACTGAGCCGCTGCGCTTGTCACTGCGAACGCCGCAATGATGAGCATGGTGATTTTTCTCATAATTGATCGTATAAAGGGGTTTTTATTACTCTTCAGATGGTTGGTCCGGGCGGTATTCGATGATGTCTCCCGGCTGGCAGTCCAGCTCGCGGCAGATCGCCTCGAGCGTCGAGAACCGGATGGCTTTCGCTTTCCCGTTTTTGAGGATCGAGAGGTTGGCGGGCGTGATGTCCACACGTTCGGCCAGTTCGCCGAGCGACATCTTGCGCTTTGCCATCATGACGTCTATGTTGATGATTATAGCCATAATGTCGTCCCCCCCCCGTTATTTATCGTTCCTGTGGTTGTCATGGTAATTACGTTGTTTTAGATAGTCAGTTTCTGCTCTTCGCTGAGCTGCGTTCCGAGTGAAAGCACTTCGGCCATGAAGAGGAACAGAATGCCGACGATCACGTTCCAATAACTCAGCGGAAATGTCTGCACGACTTCGAAGGAGGTGCCTTCGAGCAGGCGGACAGCCTCGTTGTTGTTGATGTATTTCATGAAAGCTTCGCTCAGTTCGCCCACGAGGATCAGGATACCGATGGCGCGCGTGCGCAGGATGTTGCTGTGGCGCAGCGGCTGCTCGTCGCGGATCGACTTGCGGAGCGAGTTGATTATCAGTGCGATCAGTACGAGTATCGTCAGGTACGAAAGGCCCGTTATAACCATCAGCAGGTAACAGAAGCCGTTGTTGCCCATCACCTTGAACGCATTGCCGAGCGTGTAGGCTTCGTCCACGGTCACTTTCAGGTCGAGACGGCTGATCGTCGGGGTGATGTTCCCCGGCAGGTGGTCGATGCAGACCGGCTCGCCGGCCGAGCGGATGACCGGTGCCGAAACATAGTAGGACCGGATACCTCCCTGCGGGATTTCCAGTTCCAGCGTGTTCTGCGCATTGCGCCACCCCCGCGAGAAGTCGGGCACGAAACTCGCGGCGAAGCCGACGATCAGCGCCGCGAAGTAGATGATGTAAATCAGCAGTAAATGTTTGTGCAGTCTCTTTTTATTCTGCATACCCTTCGGTTTTTAAGTTTCGATAGTGCAAATTTAGCATTTATTTCCGAAAAACAAATAATATTTATCGTTTTTCGATAAAATATTTAGTCCGGGACGAAAAAAGACGACCCGAAGGCCGTCTTTGAAAAGGAGTGCCGGAAACTTATTCCACGTTGTCTTTCAGCTGTTTCCAGAACGATGCGTCGATCGCCATCCGGATCGAAGCCGTGAGTACGATCAGGACGAACATGACGACGAACGTGATGAAGCCGACGTTGATGGCCAGGCAGATGGCATAGAAGATGCCGCATACGATACTCATGATGATGACGAATACCAGCGTCACGAGGAACATCGTCCACTTGCTGCCGTACGTCGCGTCGTTCGACGCTTTGATAGCCTGCATCGGGTTCTTGCCCTTGCCGAGCAGGAAATAGAACGAAAGCGCCCACGACAGGGACAATACGATGCCCGGGACGATCATGAATACGAAGGCGATATAGATCGGAATCACCATCAGGCCGGCCGTGATGAGGTACTCGCCCATGTAGCGGCGGTATTTGCTGTCAAAAATTCCGAGCGGGTTGATTACGCTGCCTTTGGCCAGTTCTACCGGCAGCAGGCTGATGGCGATGGTCGTCCCTATATTGATATAGGGTATCCAGATCGTCACGAGCCATAAGGCTACTGCCACGACCACCGACGGGGCATTTTTCACGCCGATGGCGATCGAATCCTTCAGTGTTTCCGCAAAGTCGAGTTTCTTCATTTCCATAACTAACGATTTTTAATAAGGGTTAATAGTTAAAAGCAAATGTATAAAAATATCTGTAAAAAAACGTATCTTTGCCGGGACGCAACATTAAAAATCAGTGATATGGCAGAAAAATCGCATTATAATTACCGTGTTGAACCGCAGGATGTAGATTTTACGCTGAGGGCTACGATCCCATCGCTCGGATCGGCCATCCTCAATACGGCGGGCATCGACGCCCACGGCAAGGGCTTCGGCGTGGACGCGCTGAACGCCGACAACCATTCGTGGGTGCTGTCGCGCATGGCCGTCGAATTCGACAGCCAGCCCACGCAATATACCGATTATACCATCGCTACGTGGATCAACGAGTACGGGCGGGTACTCTCGACGCGTAACTTCACACTGACCGATGCGGCAGGGACCGAATTCGGCCGCGCGGTGACGCAGTGGGCGATGATCGACCTTAAGAGCCGCTCGGCGCTCGACCTGTCGTGGGTGGGCGACGCCCACGCCGACGCCATCGTCGACGCCCCGTCGCCGACCGACAAGCCCCGTAAGATCCGTGAGGTGAACCCTACGCAAACGGTCGAACACAAGGTGGTGTACAGCGACATCGACTTCAACCGCCACGTCAATACGATGCGTTATATCGAGATGATGATCGATATGCTGCCCGGCGAACTGCTGATGCAGGAGGCCCCGGTGCGTTTCGACATCCACTTCCTGCGCGAGTGTCGTTACGGTCAGACGCTTACCGTCGGTTACGAGCAGCGCGGCCGCACGGCGTTGTTCGAGATTCGCAGCGATGCCGACACGTCGGCGGTGCGCGCCTCTATCGAGTGGAAATAGGCCTGCGGGGAATGTCCCGCATATGCTTCGTGGAACGGGTTTTGCAGCTATGGCTGCAAAACCTTTTTTCATTATGGAAAGCGCAGTTAAAACAAAAAACAAGTATCAGGTGAGCATCGACCTGCTGAACGATGCCGTGGGCAAGGAGATTGCCACTTCACTCCAGTACATGTATTTCCACACCCACTTCGAGGACGACCGCTATCAGTATCTCTCGAAGATCATGCGCGAAATTTCGATCGCCGAGATGCGCCATATCGAGGAGTTCTCCGACCGCATCCTCTTCCTGCAGGGTGACGTCGATATGAACGCCTCCTTCCGCACCAAGCAGGTGACCGACGTCAAGGATATGCTCCGTATGGCGATGCAGCTGGAACAGAATACCATAGACTCCTACAACGAGGCTTCGCGCGTCGCTTCCGAACACAAGGACGCCGTGACGCACAAGATGTTCCAGGACATCATCGTCGAGGAGGAGAAACACCTTGACACCTTCCGCACCGAGTTGCAGAACATGCTCGACTACGGCGAGGAGTACCTCGCGCTGCAGTCCGCTGCAGGAAGCAAGCACACCGCCAAAAGCTTCAGACACTCCGACGACGGGGAATGACGGGAAACCGGGATTCCGGCGGCGGGATTCCGGCTTTTTTTATATCGTATAAATGTTTCTGCCCTCTGCGGCACGGGAAGTCCCCGCTTCGGCGGGGATTTTCTGTGTCTGCACGGCGTCAGGGCCGGCAGTGCGCCGCGGGTGCCGCGATAATGAACGGGAAAACGGTTGCCATGTCGCATATTTTCCTATATTTGTACTATGAAAATTACGATTCTAGGACCTGCGCATCCCTACCGCGGGGGATTGGCTTCGATCATGGAGATCATGGCCCGCACGTTCCGGCTGCGGGGCAACGAGGTCGATATCAAAACCTTCACACTGCAATATCCGTCGCTGCTCTTCCCCGGTAAGAGCCAGACCGTCGATACGCCTCCGCCCGCCGACCTCGACATCTGCCGGTGCGTCAATACGGTCAATCCCTTCAATTGGCTCCGCGTGGGCCGCCGCATCCGCCGGGAGCGGCCCGATTTCGTGCTGATGAAGTACTGGACGCCCTTCATGGCGCCCTGCTTCGGCACCATCGCGCGCATCGCGCGCGGCAACGGCCACACGAAGGTCCTCTGCCAGATCGACAATGTCGAGCCGCACGAACACCACCTGACCGATAAACCCTTCAACCGCTATTACCTGTGTGCCGTGGACGGTTTCGTCTATATGTCCGAGCAGGTACACCGCGAACTGGGCGCTTACAGCAAGGCTCCGGCGCTTTTTTCGCCGCATCCGCTGTTTGAGAATTTCGGCGAACGGGTGGCGCGCTCCGAAGCGTGCGTCCGGCTGGGACTCGATCCGGCGATAAGCTATGTGCTGTTTTTCGGTCTGATCCGCGATTATAAGGGACTCGATCTGCTGCTCGATGCGTGGGCCGTGCTGAAGCGCACGGGATGCGCCGAAGGGCGCAAACTCATCGTCGCCGGCGAATTTTACGCTCCGAAAGAGCGTTACCTGCGCCAGATCGCCGACAACGGCCTGCAGGACGACGTGATTCTCCACGACCGGTTTATTCCCGACGAGCAGGTGAAGTACTATTTTTCGGCCGCCGACTTCGTCGTGCAGCCCTATAAAACGGCCACGCAGAGCGGCGTGACACAGATCGCTTACCAGTTCTGCGTTCCTATGGTCGTCACGAATGTCGGGGGGCTGGCCGAGATCGTGCCCGACGGGCGGGTAGGGTATGTGTGCGAACCGACAGTACAGGGAGTCGCCGAAGCCGTTGCGAAGATGTACGAGGGGAACGCGATCGAGCGTTTCCGGCTGAACTGCATCAAGGAGCGCAAGCGTTTCTCGTGGGAAGAGATGTGCAGCCGCATTACGGAGCTGTACGAGCGGGTGAGCCGGCCCGACTCTTTGGAGCGGCCGTAGGTTCGCAGAATCCTCTTTCCGGTTCCGGAGACAGGTGCGAAATAAATCCCCGGCTGAAAACCATGTTTCAGCCGGGGATTTGTCGGATCTGATGCCGCTAAGGCCGCGAACGGCTACTTGTTTTCGTCTCCGTGCCGTATCTCTTTGCGGCGGATCTTGCCGCTGATCGTCTTGGGCAGTTCCTCTACGAATTCGATGATGCGCGGATATTTGTAAGGCGCCGTGATCTGCTTCACATGGTTCTGCAACTCCTTGATCAGTGCTTCCCCGGCCTGCTCCCTGTACTTCTCGCCGAGGATGATCGTCGCCTTGACCACCTGTCCGCGGATTTCGTCGGGCACGCCCGTAATGGCGCACTCCACCACGGCGGGGTGCGTCATCAGCGCGCTCTCCACCTCGAAAGGCCCGATGCGGTAGCCCGAACTCTTAATCACAT
>CAKVKI010000156.1 GCA_934754975.1 uncultured Alistipes sp.
CGGCACCGCTGACTCCCTTCTCCAAGTTCGAAAAATATTCTTCAATATTATTACCGAGCGGGTTGATCGTACCGATGCCCGTAACAACTACTCTTCTTTCTGTCATAAATTTAAGGCTATAAGAGGCTGTGAAAACTCTTTTGTAAAATTATTTCTTGTGCTCCTCGATATAGGTGATCGCATCACCGACGGTAGCGATCTTCTCAGCGTCCTCGTCCGGAATCTGGATATCGAAAGCTTTCTCGAATTCCATGATCAGCTCTACAGTGTCGAGCGAGTCTGCACCCAGGTGGTTGGTAAAGCTTGCTTCAGGAACAACCTCCGACTCCTTAACACCCAGTTTGTCGACAATGATTTCGACAACTTTTGATTGAACTTCTGACATAATTTTAATTTTTTAGTTAAACAATTATTTGGAAATAGTTCTTTCTTATTTCCGGGGTAATTTTGCGCAAAAGTAACACTTTTTTTATTACTTTTGACAAAACGAACCTTTTTTTTATTCACAATTTTTTCGACATTTAGCACATTTTAACAATTAACCGATTCAAAACCATATCCTTATGAAACTGCTTCTGATCTCTAATTCGACCAATGCCGGGGAGGAATATCTCCGCTATCCGCTGCCGGAAATAGGACGGTTCCTTGCGGGCGTGCGCGAAATAGTCTTCGTGCCCTATGCCGCCGTAACTTTCTCGTACGCGGAGTACGAAAAAAAGGTCCAGGCGCGTTTCTCGGAGCTGGGCATCCGCGTGCGTTCGGTCCACCGCGCCAAGGATCCGGCGCGCATGATCCGCGAAGCCGAAGCCGTATGCGTGGGCGGCGGCAACACCTTCGCGCTGGCCAAAAAGATGCAGGAACAGGGGCTTATGACAGCTATTCTGCGTAAAATCAAAACCGGGACGCCCTATGTGGGATGGTCCGCAGGCAGCAACGTGGCTTGTCCTACCATCTGCACAACAAACGACATGCCCATCGTGGAACCCGAATCGTTCAGGGCCGTCGGCGCCGTGAAGTTCCAGATCAACCCCCACTACCTCGACGCCAATCCCGAAGGACATGCGGGCGAAACGCGCGAACAGCGCATACTCGAATACATCGAAGCCAATCCGCGCCGCTGGGTGGCCGGACTGCGCGAAGGCTGCATGCTCCGCTATGAAGAGGGCAAACTGGAACTGATCGGAAAACGCCCGATGCGGATGTTCCGCAAAGGCATGGAAACTTTCGAAATCGAGCCGGGCGGCGACTTGTCGTTCCTGCTCTGATTTCCCCGCCCGGAGTGCGCTGCGGGCGGTAAATGAATATATTATATATAGGTATGAAAATTCTGATCGCGGGTCTGGGACTCATCGGAGGCTCCTTTGCCCTCGCATTGCGCGACCGCGGAATAGCGGACGAAATATTAGGCGTCGAGAAATCGGACGAAAACGCTGCCGAAGCGCTGCGGCTCGGATTGGCCGACCGCATCGTGACGCTCGAAGAGGGCGTTCCACAGGCTGATCTCGTGGTGCTGGCGACCCCCGTCGATACGATTCCGCTGATGGCCGTAAAGGCACTCAACTACGTAAGCGACAGGCAGGTAGTGATGGACATGGGGTCGATCAAGGCCGAGTTGTGCGAGGTGATCTCGATGCATGCGCGGCGCGGACGCTTCGTGGCGGCGCATCCGATGTGGGGCACCGAATACAGCGGCCCGCGGGCGGCGCAGCACGGAGCTTTCACGGGCCGCAACGCCGTATTGTGCGAAGCCGAGCGCAGCGACGCCGACGCATTGGCGGCCGTCGAGCGCGTCTTCCGTACGCTGGAAGTCCCCGTAGTCTACATGGGAGCCGAAGAACACGACCTGCACGCGGCTTACGTGTCGCATATCTCCCACGTCACTTCGTTCGCGCTGGCGCTCACCGTACTCGAAAAAGAGCGCGAGGAGCGACATATCTTCGACCTGGCGGGCGGCGGTTTCGAGAGTACCGTGCGACTGGCCAAAAGCGCCGCCGCGACATGGGTGCCGATTCTGCTGCGCAACAAATACAACGTGCTGGACGTACTGCGCGAACATATTCACCAGTTGCAGATCATGCGCAAAATGATCGAACGCGACGACGCCGAAGGGCTGACCAGCGCTTTCGAGAAGGCAAATTCGATCCAGCGCATCATCCACTGACCGCTATGGGCACGACGGCAGAAACGGGACGCATGGGCGAACGCGCGGCGGCGGAGTTCCTCCGGCGCGCAGGGTACGAAATCTGCGCCCTCAACTGGCGCAGCGGCCGCTACGAGCTGGACATCGTGGCCCGCAAAGGGGGCTTTGTCCATTTCGTGGAGGTCAAGACCCGCCGTGCAGACGGACTTACGCCGCCCGAAGCGGCCGTAACGCCGCAGAAATTCCGGGCGCTGACGCGGGCCGCACTCCATTACATGGCCTGTACGGGCGAGGAGTGTGAAGCGCAGTTCGACCTGGCCGCCGTGGACGTAATGCCCGGCGGAGAGGCGGAAGTGCGCCTGATTCCGCAGGCGATGGAATACAATTGGTAATTTTGCATTTCCGACAAATTATACTACCTTTGTCGGACTGAAAAACCAACGTTCCGGCGCTAAGCCTGAAACAAAGCCGGTTTGTCCGGCGACAAGTAAACTGTAAAATACTTCAACACCGCAAACCGTAAATACCGATGTGGTTATATAATTTCGGCCTGACATGCTACGTCTGGATCATCCGGTTAGTCGCCCCGAGACATCCGAAAGCACGGCTCTGGATCAACGGCCGCAAAGACCTCTACAAACGGATGGCCGAGACCATCGACCCTGCAGCCCGTATCGTCTGGATACATGTGGCTTCGCTCGGCGAATTCGAACAGGGACGCCCCATCATCGAACGCATCCGCAAGGAACATCCCGAATACAAAATCCTGCTCACGTTCTTCTCGCCTTCGGGCTACGAAATCCGCAAGAATTACCAGGGCGTGGATTACATCTTCTACCTGCCGATCGACACGCCGCGCAACGCGCGCCGATTCCTCGATGCGGCGCATCCCGAAATCGCCGTCTTCGTGAAATACGAATTCTGGCTCAACCTGCTCTATGAACTGCGCCGCCGCAAGGTGCGCTCTTACATCGTTTCGGCCATATTCCGCCGCAATTCGATCTTCTTCCGCCCCTACGGCGGCATGTGGCGGCAGGCGCTGGAGTCGTTCGACGTAATGTTCGTGCAGAACGAGGAGTCGAAAACACTGCTGGCGGGCTTGGGCTTCGACAACGTGATCGTGGCGGGCGACACCCGTTTCGACCGTGTGGCCGAAATCGCCAAAGCCGCCAAACATATCGACGTGATCGAGCGGTTTAAGGGCGACAACAGGCTCTTCGTGGCCGGTTCGACATGGGGTCCCGACGAGGATCTGCTGATACGCCTGATAAACGATAATCCCGACATCAAATTCATCGTCGCGCCGCATGAAATGGACGAAAGCCGCATGGCACGTCTTGCGGCCGAGACCAAAGGCGGCACGCTGCGCTATACCCAATGCACCCCGCACACGAGTTACGGGCCGAAACAACTGCTGATCCTCGACACGGTAGGCATCCTGTCGTCGGTATACAGCTACGCGACGTGGAGCTACATCGGCGGCGGATTCGGCGTGGGCATCCACAATACGCTGGAAGCCGCGACGTTCGGACTTCCGATCGCGTTCGGCCCCAATTACCAGAAATTCAAGGAGGCGCGCGATCTGGCGACACTCGGCGCGGCACGGCCGATCAAGGATTACGACGAACTGCGGACGTGGTTCATTCCGCTGCGCGACAATGAGGAGTTCCTGCAGAAAACCAGCCGCATCGCCAAGGATTACACCACGCGGCACCAGGGCGCGACAGGCATCATCGTCAGGACGATTTTCCACTAAAAAAGCGGACTGCTATCCCTGAAAGGCTCCGCCCCGGCAGACGGGACGGGGCAGAGCGTCAAGGCCAAAGGTTCGGACCGGCCAGGGAGAACGGCCCCGAGCGTTATGCGGAAAGGTTGGGACCGAACCAAAGGTACGGACTGGAAAGGCGAAAGTACAAGACCGGCAAGCGGAACGATTACGGCCCGCAAACCGGAAGCAAAAGGTTCCGACCGAAAAGGCAAACGCTCAGGCTTAGACCGGCAAGACGGAAAGTTCGGACCGGCAAGCGGAAAGATTACGGTCCGCAAACCGCAAAGGTTTGGACCGAAAAGGCAAATGCCCAGGCTTAGACCGGCAGGACGAAAGGTACGGGGCCGGTAAAATGAAAGGCACGGATCTGCGGAGGGGCGGGTAAGAACAATATAAAATGCGCGGACTTTTACGAAGTCCGCGCATTTTCATTTATACCGCTCCGCCGGCAAGCCGGGCGTTATTCGTACAGCGATTTGCAGTAATCCCGGAAAGTCTCCCAGCGGTAATAGGGACCGCCGCCGATGGGCAGTTTCGCGTCGCGCTCGTTGTGCAGTACACGCACCAGGATATCGCCCGCAGGATTGCGGAAGAAGATGAACTGCACGTTGGCCGCCATGGGCGAAACGCGGTGGACCTGCCACACTTCGGCGGCCTCCTCGGGCGTCGAAACGCGGGCCGAAGCGCCCTCGACGCCCAGCAGTGCCAACAGCGGGATGACGTTCACATCGTGGCCGAAACGCAGCGACGCAGCCAGCTCCTTCCCGCCGCCGATCACCTCTTCGGCGGTCTCGACGATATTGCGCAGCAGGGGTTTGGCATCGGCGATGATCGGATCGCCGAAACGCTTCGAAGGGCCGAACATCACATAACGGCGAAAGTTCTCGTCCTCCCAGGCGGCATATATCTCCTCCCCGGTGAAGAGGTCGTACAGCGAAATATCCAGGTAATCGACATCCTGCATGATCGCGGCCTGCAGAAGCAGCTGCTCCATCAGTTTGCGGGGCTTTTTGACCTCGCGTTTCACGAACTCGGAATCGGAGAAAAGCGACTTCATCAGCCGGCCGGGAATCAGGTGTGTGGCACGCACGCTGTCGGCGGTTTTCAGGGTTCGGTCGCGCTGGGCGTCGAGTCCCTTGTTATTGCCCATGTAAGGCATGTAACGCGCACTCGACTCGCGCGTGGTCCGGATCGCGGGATTCAGCTCCTTGAGCCGCTCGTTGAAAGCCGCCATGCTCAGAATGCAGCGCGGCACGAGAGTCGAGCGGCTCTCGATGCGGCATTCGCGGCCGTCGGCGGTCGAGAAAACTTCGGGATAAGCCTTATACATACGCTCGGCGATTCCCCGGTGTTCGGCGACGCCGCGCGGCGAAAGGTCGCCGTAACGTTTGTCGGCGTCGGCCGCGATGATCTCGACGCGGCCCAGCACATCGCGGCCCAGCGGCGTCAGCGCACCGGCTTCGGCCGCTTTGCGCAGAATTTTCAGCGGACCGGTATAGACGCTTTCGGAAGCGTGCCAGCGGCTGCCGTGGCGGCCGTAATGGCTGATGTAGAACGGCGTGTACCCGGCAGGAACCGGAACCGTGGCAGCAGGCAGGTATTCGTACGAGTGGTAGATTCCGCCCGCGCGTTCGGGCATCGCCGCAATCTGTTCGCGGGCAGTCTGGGCGTCCGCTCCCCACAGGCCGAGCAGCAGGAACGCCGCGCAGAACCTCAGTTTCAATATCAGTCTGTTCATGGTCGGTATTTTAGTATCTTAGCATTTATGCGTCATAATTCCCAGCACGAGCCGGTCGGTCTCGTCCATGCCCTCGCGGCCGATGGCCGTCAGGTTGCGGATGCATTTATCGACGTCTTCTTCGATAATTCCTTCGACCGAAGTCACGCAGTGGCCGTCCATCGCCATCATGGCCGAGAGTACGGCGGTCGAGACGCCGCTCGTGAGTTTCATCGAACAGCTGGGCTTGGCCCCGTCGCAGATCATGCCGGTCAGGTTGGCGATCATGTTCTTGACGGCCGCGGCGACCTGCTCGTAGGCGCCGCCCATCAGGTAGGTGATGCCGCAGCTCGATCCCGTCGCCGCCACGACGCAGCCGCACAAGGCCGAAAGGCGGCCCAGGCTCTGTTTGATATAGATCACCGTGAGGTGGCTCAGCACCAGCGCACGGATCGTATGTTCCTCGTCGGCCGCGGTCTCGTCGGCATAGACCACCACGGGGAGCGTCGCGGCGATGCCCTGATTGCCGCTGCCCGAATTGCTCATCACGGGGATCATGGCCCCGGCCATGCGGGCGTCGCAGGCCGCGGAGGTATAGGAGAGGATGCGCGAGAAGATG
>CAKVKI010000157.1 GCA_934754975.1 uncultured Alistipes sp.
GGTGGTCAACGACCTGCTGATGCACCTCGAACCGCTGCGGCCGCTGTGGATTCCGGTGAACAAGCACGGTTCGCAGAACAGCGCTTACGCCCGGAAGTTCGACGAGGAGTTCGTCGGCGAAGTGCCGATCCTGACCTTCCCGGCGGGACTCTGCTCGCGCTGCATCGGGGGCGAGGTGGCCGACCTGCCGTGGAAAACCAGCTTCCTGAAAAAAGCCTACGCTTCGCAGCGCGAGATCGTGCCCGTGTTCGTCGAAGGACGGCTGTCGAACTTCTTCTACCGCATGGCCCGGCTGCGCGTGATGCTGGGCCTGAAGCTCAATATCGAGATGCTCTGGCTGCCCGACGAGATGTTCTCGCAGAAGGGCAAACATTTCCGCATCCTGGTGGGCGATCCGATCCCCGTGGCCGAGCTGCAGCGTTACGGCGGACTTAGGGAACAGGCCGAATTCGTACGCAAAAAGGCGTATTTTTTGGAAAATATGCTCTCGCCGGAACCGGGAAAGCGTTAAAATCGGTATTTTTGCCCCAGTTATATGCAACAGAGACAAATGGAAGCCATCATACCTCCCGTCGAAAGGGAACTGCTCCGGGCGGAACTGACGCCCGAGCGCAAGGCCCGCGATACGAAGAGGGCCGGGAACGAGATTTATATCTTCTCGGCGGGCGAGTGTCCGTCGCTGATGCGCGAAATCGGACGCCTGCGCGAAATCGCGTTCCGCGGCGCGGGTGGCGGCACGGGCCGGGAACTGGACATCGACGCCGAGGATCTGGCCGAAGACGGCTATTACCAGCTGATCGTGTGGGATCCGGCCGCCGAAGAGATCGTCGGCGGATACCGCTTCATCATCTGCACGGACGAATATCCCCGCCACCTCTCGACCGAACACTATTTCCGTTTCAGCGACAAGTTCCGCCGCGAATACCTGCCCCGGACCATCGAACTGGGCCGTTCGTTCGTGCAGCCCTCCTATCAGGCGCGCGGCAACGCCAAGAGCATCTATGCGCTGGACAACCTCTGGGACGGTCTCGGGGCGCTGATCGTGCTGGACCCCCGGGCCAAGTATCTTTTCGGCAAGGTGACGATGTACACGACCTACAAGGCCGTGGCCCGCAACGCCCTGATCTGGTTCCTGCGCCGCTACTTCCCCGACCGGGAGAATCTGGTCGAGGGCATCCATCCGCTCAAACTCGATCTGGACGATCCCTATTACGAACAGCTGTTTACGGGGCAGACCTATCAGGAGAACTACCGCATCCTGATCCGGAAGATCCGTGAGTTCAACGAGAACATTCCGCCGCTGATCAACGCCTACATGAACCTTTCGCCCACGATGCGGGTTTTCGACACGGTGTCGAACCCCGATTTCGGCGGGGTCGAGGAGACGGGGATTCTGGTCACGATCCGCGATATATATCCCGAAAAGCGGGAGCGTTACACCCGCTGGCTGGGGTGGCAGGCCGACCTGCAGTACCGCCGCGAACTTTTCCGCCGCCGGGTGCGCAAGCACCTGGACCGGATCAAGAAACGGAAAAGCGAATAGCGTTTTCTGCATCGGATAAAAGCCGTACGGAATACCGTGCGGCTTAATTTTTGCCAAAAAAGCAATAAAATAAGTCCCGGAGCGCAGTAAAAGGGGATTTGCCGCGTTTATAAGAACAGTATCGATAATTTGATTAACTATGAGAAAATTATTTCCTTTCCTCCTCTGCCTGGCTCTGGTCTGGGGTTCGGCGGCGTGCAGCGACGACGAAAAACCCCGTCCCGCGCTGATTGTCAACGGCGGGGAGAACTTCCTGTCGCTCGACGGACTGGCCCGCGCCGGCAAGATATCCGTAACTTCATCGCTGCCGTGGCGCGTTACGACCGCCGCCGGGAATAACTGGTTCACGCTCTCCGCTATGGAAGGTCCGGCGGGATATTCCGAAATCGAAGTGACCTTCGACCGGAACGAAAGCGCCGCCCGCAGTGCGCAGCTGGCTTTTGCCAGCGAAGACCTGATCGTGCCGTTCGTGCTGTCGCAGAGCGCGCAGAAAGACGGTTACGACGCTCCGGACTACTATTTCTATATCACCTTCGGCACGATGCCGACGCTTTACGCCGGTCTGGACCTGCTTTCCCGCGACAAACCGAGCTATGTATTCTATGAACGTTCGCAGACGTTCGATCCCGAAAAATTTCCCTCCCGGGCCAAGGTTACTACGGCCGCCGACCGGAGCGCGAACGCTACGGCTGCGGAGATGGCGGCAATGGCCCGCGAGATGAAACGCCGCATCCTGGAGATCAACAATGCCGATCCGACGGCCGTCTTCGGCCTTTATGTGGACGACCTGCGCTGCCGTCTGGGGTACGACTGGTTCGTAGCGCAGGGTATCGACTCCGCGCGGGTGAAGGTGAGCATGTTGTCGGACGGTACGGGGACCTACAACAATTTCTATAATTACTTCGGCGACGCGGCCGCCGCCGAGCAGAATTGGAACGACTATGCCGCCGAGGTCGAAGCGCTCGACTGGAATCACTCAGGACGCTATCCCGAAACCCGCGTCCTGCCCGAATTCGAGAGCTACACGTGGCCCTATTACCTTTCGACGCGTCCCGGTTACCGGCTGGTGGTGCAGGACGGTTCGCTGTTCGAAAGCACGAGTCCGTTCATCACCGGGAAACTCGGCGAAATGGATATCGAGAGCATCCAGCCCTATGAGATGCTGTCGGCGCTGCCCGAATCGTCCCGCAAGCAGTTTTACGACATGGCGGGTTTCGATTACGACAAATTTGCCGCCCTGTTCGACGCTTCCCCCAAAGGGAATCTGATTATCATCGGAACGAGCCATCAGAACAACAGTGCGAGCGAACAGCAGCAGCGTGATTACGTCGCCCGGATCGTCGAACAGTACGGCGCAACGTACGACATTTTCTTCAAACCCCATCCCGCCGACACCTCTTCGGCCTCGTACGAAACCGACTTCCCGGGGCTGACGCTGCTTCCCGGCCAGATGCCGTTCGAGATTTTCGTCTGGTCGCTGATAGACCGCGTCGATATGATCGGCGGCTATCCTTCGACGGTTTTCCTGACGGTGCCCGTCGATAAGGTGCGGTTTATCTTCGCACCGAATGCCGAGAGCCTCGTGCGGCCGCTCAACCTGCTGTTCCGCGACGCGGCGAACGTCGAGTGGATGCAGTAACGGGTCTTCTGCGGATGTGGTTCCTGCGGATATGGAAACAGCCGGTCGTATGACCGGCTGTTTTGTTTGCGGGCGTGCTGCCTGCCTTTTTCGGTTTTTCCCGTCCGGGACTCTTCTTGTCCGGTTTTTTAGGGCGATCGTCCGTCCGGGGTGTCTCGTCCCGGTTGTCCGGTTTGATAGTCCGGTCGTCCGTTCAGTCCCGTTCGGGACCGATTTCCGTCCCGGTCGTCCGTTCCGTCAGACGCCGTTATTTGCTCGGTCGGTCATGGTCCCCGTCCCGGTCGTCCGTCCCGTCTTGTCCCGTTTATCCCGGTCGTCCGTCCCGTCCGCTCCCGGCGGAGCCTTACCGCGATGCGGCCAGTGACGAGGGCGTTACGCCCTCGGAGTTTTTGGCCCAGTCGCCGCGGGCGCGGAGTACCTGCTCGACGATGTCACGCACGGCCCCTTCCCCGCCCTTGAATTCGGAGACGTAACGCGACGCTTCGATCACCTCGGCCGCGGCGTCGGCCGGGCAGACCGGGATGCCTACTTCGCGCATGCACTCCAGGTCGGGGATGTCGTCGCCCATGTAGATCGCGTTCCCGGGGTCGATCCCCTCGTCGGCGAAATATTCGTGCAGGGCGCTGATTTTGTCCATGCAGTCGATGTAGGCCCGGGTGACGCCCAGCATCTTCAGCCGGTTTTCGAGGGTCTTGCCGCGCCCTCCGGTGATGATGCAGACCTTGTAGCCCATTTTGATGGCGTAGGCCAGCGCGTAGCCGTCCTTGGCGTTGTAGCGGCGGATGAAGTCGCCGTCTGCGGTGGGGATGATCCCGCCGTCGGTCATCACGCCGTCCACGTCGAAGACGAAAGCTTCGGTGCGCGCTATATCTTCTTTGAAGTTTCCCATATGCTGTTGCTTATGATTGAGTAAATATTCTTGAGTTGCAGCTCCCCGTCGAGCAGCGCGCAGTGGCGGGCGCGGGTCTCGGCGTCGTTGCGCACGGCGGGACCGGTCTGCACGTCGGCCGGGGAGGCGGCGTCGAGCGCCTTGGCGGCGGTCTGGGCGATCAGCGGCTTCAGCACGTCGAACGGAAGCCCCGCGCTGCGGACGATGCGCTCTCCGACGGCGTACATGTGATTGACGAAATTGCAGGCGAAGACCGCCGAGAGATGCACTTTCGCCCGGCAGGCCGAGTCGGCCCAGATCACCGTACGCGAAAGGCGGCGGGCGAAGGCTTCCAGCTCCGGGCGCAGGGTTTCGTCGTCGGTTTCGAGGAAGACGGGAATCTGCGAAAAATCCACTTCGCGGCCCTTGGTGAAGGTCTGGAGCGGATAGAAGACGGCCCGGTGCGTCGTGGGCTGGTCGGGCAGGGCTTCGAGCGGCACGCTTCCGGCGGTGTGGGCTACGACGGCCCCCGCGGGAATGGGCAGCGAAGCGGCCACTTCCGCCACGGCCCGGTCGCTTACCGCGATCAGGTAGATGTCGGCTTCGGCCAGGCAGGCCGGGGCCGAGGTCCATTGGGTGCCGGCGAGCGCGGCGACCGCCTCTCCGCGCCGGGCGTTGCGGGCAAAGAGTTGTACGAGTTTCAGACCGCTTCGGGCGACGGCCCGCGCCAATGCTTCCGCGAGGTTGCCGCTGCCGATGATGACTACGCGTTCCATAAATTTCTTTGTTGTTTCATTAAAGCAGGTCCACCAGCCGCACGTTGTCCTGCGATTTGCGGGCCGTTTCCTTCAGGTTTTCCAGTTCCCGGTCGATGCGGGTCAGTTCGGCGTTCTGGGCCAGGTCGACGGTCGTCTGTCCCGACTCTTCGACGGCTTCGAGGACCCCGTACACGGTCAGCGTCCCGGTGTCGTGCGCCGGGGCGAAGGCCACTTCGCGCTCGCCGTCGCCCGAGGGCACGGCGATCAGCTGCCCGGCCTGCACGAGCTGGTAGAGTACGTCGTTGACGATTCGCGTGGGCAGGTCGAGCCGCGCGCGGATCACGTCGGCGGGCGTTGCGCCGCCCTTTTCGCGGAAGTGCCGCACGACGGAGAGCATCACGGCCAGCAGGATTTTGCGCCGCTGGTCATAGCTTATCAGCAGCGATTCGCGCTCCTCGCCGAAGCGGGCGATATTCTGGTAGGCGAACGACAGCTCGCCGCCGAACAGCAGGATCTGCCACGAGGTCTGGAGCCAGATCAACAGCAGCGGAAGGGCCGCGAAACTGCCGTAAATGGCGTTGTAGGAGGTCATCCACCGCTGGATGTAGATATAGCCCCACTGAAAGAGCAGGAAGAGCGTGCCGGCGACGATGCCCGCCATCAGCGCGCTCCTGAATTTGACTTTGGTGTTGGGGATGATGATATACAGGATGGTGAACATCACCCAGATGATGAACATCGACGCGAAGCGCGAGAGCAGGTCGAAATACCAACTGCCGTCGAATCCCAGCATCTGCTGGGCGTAATTGCCCACGGCGTTGGCTACGACCCACAGCACCGGGACGATCATCACCACGGCGATGTAGTCGGTGTACTGGCGCGTCACGCTGCGTTCGACCTTGACTTCCCAGATGTTGTTGAAGGCGCTTTCGATCGAGCCGAAGACCCGGATTATCGCCCAGAAGAGCATCACCAGCGCCACGGCCGCCACCACGCCGCCCTGCGTGCGGGCCAGCGCCTTTTCGGCGAAATTGACGACATAGTCGATGATTTCGGGGTTCTGCGGGAAGAGGGCGTAGAGGTTGTCGATCAGCCCGTCGGCCAGTCCGAAGCCCTTGACCACGGCGAAAACCACCGCCACGATCGGCACCAGCGACATCAGCGTATAGAACGTGAGGGCCGCGCTGCGGACGATCGTGCCGTGTTCCAGAAGGCCCCGCGCCGTGTAGAACAGCAGGCGGTACTGCTGTACGAGCCACCGGACTACCGGGTTGCGCCACTCGCTGATGTCGCGCCGGAAGATCGTGTCGGTGAAGTAGGTGAATATCTCGCTGATTTTCATAGGCTGTTTCGATTCCTGCAAACAGGG
>CAKVKI010000158.1 GCA_934754975.1 uncultured Alistipes sp.
GCCTGTCGCTGACGCTCAACCTCTGGCTGATCCCCATTTCGCAGCGCCACATCGTCAATTTCGAATCGCAGTACATCAAGCGCAAGCAGAACAACAAGTTCAACCGCCATATCTACCGGCAGATCGAACCGGGCACGTTCGCCTACATCCGCGGCTACAACGACGGATCGCAGCAGGCGTCGTTCCTCGCACTGGAGCATTACTACAGCGGCACGATGACCCGGTCGCTCGAAGCGGCGGACGTGAAGTTCAATCCCGAGACCAAACGCTGGACCGCGCCGCGCTACACCAAGCGCGAATTCGACTCGCTGGGGGTCGAAAAGTTCGAGCAGTTCCGCAACCTCGACACGCTCATCAACCTCGAAGTGACCGAGCTGGGCGAGATCAACGACCTGATACAGACGATGAACATCTCGGAACTGAACGAATTCCTCGACCAGCAGCGGGCCAAAGGGTCCGACGCCATCAACATCATCGAGGTCGAAAAACACGCCCGCTTCGCCTATCCGCTCTCGACCTTCATCCTGACGCTGATCGGCGTGTCGCTCTCATCGCGCAAGGTGCGCGGCGGAACGGGACTCCACATCGGCATCGGCACCGGCCTGTGCTTCTCGTACATCCTGTTCAACCGTTTCTTCGAGGAGTTCGCCAAGAGCGGCACCCTGCCGCCCGGGCTGGCCGTCTGGCTGCCGAACATCATCTACCTCTTCATCGCCGTTTACCTCTACCGGAAAGCCCCCAAATAAGATGCAGCAGATCGACGACATAGCCGCCAAAGTACGCTGCGGGGAGCGTATCGGCGACGCCGAAGCCGAACGGCTCTGGCGCGAAGCCCCGCTGTGGCTGCTGGGCGAGCTGGCGACGGCCCGCAAACGGCGCATAAGCGGCGACAAGGTCTACTTCAACCGCAATTTCCACATCGAGCCGACCAACCGCTGCGTCTTCAACTGCCGCTTCTGCTCCTACCGCCGGCCGGCCGGAAGCCCCGAAGCGTGGGACTACACGATGGAGGAAGTCGAACAAATCGCCCGCGGCCGGCAGGGCAAAGGCATCACCGAAGTCCACATCGTAGGCGGCGTACACCCCGAACACGGACTGGAATACTATATCGACATGATCCGCCGCGTCAAGGCGATACTGCCCGAAGCGGCGGTCAAGGCTTTTACGGCGATCGAACTGTCGTACATGATCCGCAAGGCGGGACTCACGACCGAGGAGGGCCTGCGGCGGCTCAAAGAGGCCGGGATGGACGCCATTCCGGGCGGCGGCGCGGAGATTTTCGACCAGGAGATCCGCAGCCGCATCTGCCCCGACAAGGGATCGACGGCCGAATGGCTCGAAGTACATGAAACGGCCCACCGGCTCGGCATCCCGACCAATGCGACGATCCTTTACGGCCACGTCGAGGGACTGGAACACCGTATCGGCCACCTGCGCAGGCTGCGGGAGTTACAGGACCGCACGGGAGGATTCAACGCCTTCATCCCGCTCAAATACCGCAATTTCGGCAACCCGATGTCCGAAATCGGCGAGGTCTCGGTGATCGAAGACCTGCGGATGCTGGCCATGAGCCGCATTTACCTGGACAACGTGCCCCATATCAAGGCCTACTGGGTGATGTACGGCAAAGCGACGACCGAACTGGCGCTGGCTTTCGGCGCAGACGACATAGACGGCACGATCGACGACACGACGAAAATCTACTCGATGGCCGGGGCCGACGACCGGCGGCCCTCGATGAGCGTCGAAGAGATGCACCGCATCGTACGGGCGGCAGGCTGCCGCGCCGTGGAGCGCGACACGTTTTACAACGAACTTCCGGGCCGGTAAGGAAAAACCCGACCCGCCTGCCCGGACTGAAGATACGACCATCGGACACAAACCATAACTTCCGCAAAAATGGAGAAACTGACATATTACTGGAAAAAACTGCGGCAGAACAGGCTGGCATATAATCTCGTACTGATAGCGGCGATCATTCTGGCGATGGCCGTCACGGCGCATTTCGTCATGCAGATCGGCACGCGCCACGGCTCCCGCCGCATCGTGCCCGACTTCTCGGGCGTGAAACTCGACGACGCACAGCGCATGGCCCGCAAATACGACCTCGAACTGCACATCAACGATTCGCTGTTCGTGCCGGCCTACGAAGGCGGCATCGTCCTCGACCAGCTGCCCGAGGGTGGCGTGGAGGTCAAGCCCGGGCGTACGGTCTACATCACGATCAACTCGTTCCGGCAGAAGATGGTGCCCGTGCCCTACGTGGCGGGGCGTTCGCTGCGGCAGGCCAAAAATATGCTGGAGATCGCAGGACTCGAAATCGGCGAACTGATCTACCGCGCCGACATGGCGACCAACTATGTGCTGGAGGAGTACTGCGAAGGACGGCCCGTAAGCCAGAACAGCAAGATTCAGGCTGAAATAGGTTCCGGCATAACCCTCTACGTCGGCGTCGAAGGCGGCTTCGGCTCGACGGTCGTGCCGCGTCTGGTGGGATTCCCGCTCAAGGAGGCCAAGGGCCGCCTGTGGGAGCTGGGACTCAATGTCGGCAAGATCGACTTCGACGAAGGGATCAACCTGCTGAACCAGAAAGACGCCCGCGTTTACGTGCAGACTCCGACGGCCGAGCGGAGCGCCGCGCTGGGTTCGCGCGTCGATCTCAAACTGACGCTCGACGAGAAGAAACTCGCCCAGCACCGCTCAAACGCCGAAAAACAGGCCCGTGAAGCCGCCGAAGAGCGGCTGCGGGTCGAGCGCGAACGCGCCGATTCGCTGGCGCAGGCCGAATTCGAACAGGCGGCGGAAGAGGGCGAAGAGCAGCAGCCCGAAACCCAATCCGCAACCGACAACGACGGATTTTTCGACTGATGACAGACGAACGTTACATAACCGAGGACCCGGAACTCGACGACCAGCAGACGGCGGACGAGGAGGGCGAGGGCGCCGGGCTTTACGAGCATTTCGCCGTCGTGGCCGACAGGGGACAGGCTCCGCTGCGGCTGGACAAGTTCCTGACGGTGCGCATGGAGAAATGTTCGCGCAACCGTATTCAGGCCGCGGCAGACAGCGGCAGCGTCCTCGTAAACGGCAAGGCCGCCAAGTCGAGCTACAAAGTCAAGACGCTCGACCGCATCCAGATCGTGATGCCCTACCCGCGGCGCGAGGTGGAGATCATTCCCGAGAATATTCCGCTCGAAATACCCTACGAGGACGACGACCTGCTGATCGTCAACAAACCGGCGGGACTGGTCGTGCATCCCGGCCACGGCAACTACAGCGGCACGCTCGTGAACGCCCTGACCTACCACCTGCGCAGCCTGCCCCTGTTCCAGGAGGGCGACATGCGCGCGGGACTGGTTCACCGCATCGACAAGAATACCTCGGGACTGCTCGTGGTCGCCAAAAACGAACAGGCTCACGCACGGCTGGCCAGGCAGTTCTTCGACCACACGATCGAGCGGCGTTACGTGGCGCTCGTATGGGGCAGCTTCGATGAAGAGGAAGGGACCATCACGGGCAATATCGGCCGCAGTCCCCGCGACCGGCAGAAGATGTTCGTCTTCGAGGACGGATCGGACGGCAAGCACGCCGTGACCCACTGGCGGGTGCTGAAGCGTTACGGCTACGTGACGCTGGTCGAGTGCCGGCTCGAAACGGGGCGCACGCACCAGATACGCGTCCATATGTCGTGGCAGGGCCATCCGCTCTTCAACGACGAACGCTACGGCGGCGACCGCATCCTCAAGGGCACGACCTTCTCGAAATACAAGCAGTTCATCGAAAACTGCTTCGCCGTGATGCCCCGCCACGCACTGCATGCGCAGTCGCTGGGCTTCGTACACCCCACGACGCACGCGGCAGTCTATTTCGAGAGTGAACTGCCCGGCGATTTCCGTGCGCTGCTCGAAAAATGGGACATCTACGCTGCGGCGTCGAAGGAGACGGATAACGGATAAGCGGCACGGCTACCGCCTTTCGGCATAAATCCGCGGCCGGTCTCCGAAAAACACGGGCATCGCATACGGAGACGCCCCGGAGACGCCGCACCGGAAAGTACTGCCGGCGAGCTATCACATGCTGCTGCATGGCGGCAGAAAGCTCTTCCCAGAGGGAAAGGGCTGGGATAGAGGCGGATTTGCAAATGCCGCAGGCGGCGACAACCGCCGACCGGGAAGCAATATGGTATAAATAGTTACGAAAATAAATCACACCTTGTTTCTGCCGACCACGATAAAAGAGGTCCGCGCACGCGGATGGGAGCAGTTGGACGTCATCCTTTTTTCGGGCGACGCCTACATCGACCATCCGGCATTCGGCGCGGCGGTGATCGGCCGCCTGCTGGAAGCCGAAGGGTATCGTGTGGCGATCGTGCCGCAGCCCAACTGGCGGGACGATTTGCGCGACTTCACCAAACTCGGCACGCCGCGGCTCTTCTTCGGCGTCTCGGCCGGATCGATGGATTCGATGGTCAACCATTACACGGCCAACCTGCGCCTTCGGAGCAACGACGCCTACACACCGGGCGGCAAAGCGGGATTCCGGCCCGATTACGCCGTCAGGGTCTACACGCAGATTCTCAAACGGCTGTTTCCGCATGTTCCGGTGGTCGTCGGAGGCATCGAAGCCTCCCTGCGGCGACTGACCCACTACGACTATTGGAACGACACGCTCAAACCCTCGGTGCTGGCCGAAAGCGGCGCCGACCTGCTGATTTACGGCATGGGCGAACGGGTCGTGCAGCAGGTCGCCAAAGCCATGCGGAACGGTTACAACGCCAAACTCTTGCGCAAACTGCGGCAGGTGGCCTTCATGGCCGACGACGGTTACGTGGAGCGGCTCGATCCGGCGGAGACGATCCGCCTGCATTCCTACGAAGAGTGTGTGCGGGACAAACGGGCCTTCGGCGAGAATTTCACAGTCATCGAGACCCAAAGCAACCTGATGGAGCCGACGGCGACGCTCATCGAAGCCGTGGGCGACCGTTATGTGGTCGTCACGCCGCCCAACACAACGCTCTCGACCGACGAATTGGACCACTCGTTCGACCTGCCTTACCAGCGCGCTCCACACCCGCGCTACAACGGCAAAGGGGATATTCCGGCGTGGGAGATGATCAAACATTCGGTCAATATCCACCGGGGATGCTTCGGCGGCTGTTCGTTCTGCACCATATCGGCTCATCAGGGCAAGTTCATCAACTCGCGCAGCGAACGTTCCATTCTCGAAGAGGTCGGGCGCGTGACCCGGATGCCGGACTTCAAAGGTTATCTGTCGGACGTGGGCGCCCCTTCGGCCAACATGTACCGTATGGGCGGACGCGACAGGGAGTTGTGCCGCAAATGCCGCCGCCCGTCGTGCCTGCATCCGAAGATGTGCCCCAACCTGGACAACGACCACCGCCCGCTGCTGGCGCTTTACGAAAAGATCCGGGCGGTGAAAGGCGTCAAAAAGGCCTTCGTCGGCAGCGGCATCCGTTACGACCTGTTCGACGAGAGTCCCTATCTCGACACGGTCGTGAAATACCACACGTCGGGACGCCTGAAAGTCGCGCCCGAACACACCGAGAATGCCGTGCTGAAACTGATGCGCAAACCGCCGTTCGCGCTCTTCGAGCGGCTGACCGCCGATTTCCAGCGCATCTGCCGCCGCGAAGGACTGCCCTACCAGCTGATCCCCTACTTCATCTCGTCGCACCCGGGCTGCACCGAACGCGACATGCGCTCGCTGTCGGAGAAGGTCCTCGGCAAGCTCCATTTCAACCTCGAACAGGTGCAGGACCTCACCCCTACGCCGATGACCCTTTCGTCGGTGATGTTCTATACCGGAGAGAATCCCTATACGCACGAAAAAGTCTACGTCGCCCGCTCGCAGGGGGAGAAACGGCGGCAGAAATCGTATTTTTTCAACGGAAAATTACCACAGGGCACATCCGGAAAAAACAAGCGACAACAATGATCTACCCTAGCTCAAAAATATAGCAGGCCGACCTTAAAAGTCAGCCTGCTGTATTTTCGTAAAATAAAAAGAATAATACCTTTCAGGTAATCACTATTAAGATGCAAAAACGAATTTTATCCAGCTATTAAGAGAATATTTGGTATATATATCGTTAGAAATCTCTTTATACGGAGCATCATAAAAGCTTTTCGGCACAACCGGATGC
>CAKVKI010000159.1 GCA_934754975.1 uncultured Alistipes sp.
GTATAAAATAGCGGCCGATGAAGTCGAAGACCATGAATTCGCGGGGATAGCAGCGCAGATCGACGATCAGGGCCTTTGTGTTCCGGAATTTCTCCATAATCCGGGGGCCGTCGTCGTCGGTGTAATTTACCCCGGTCATGTAGCCTATGCCGTCGGCGATCAGGCGGATGTTGGCCGTGTCGAGCATGCGCTCCGGCTGATAGGGGCTCCAATCCATGACACTGCGCGTCGCAATCCGTTCCGTCAGCCGCCGGCCGTCGCGCACCAGCTCCACGGCGGCCGTATCCCGGTGGGAACAGACCATACACATGGCGGTCATGTAGTTGCGGTTTTCGTCGTTGGACGCGGCTTCGAAACGGGCAAGCCCGTCGTGCGTGCTTTTCCATCCGCGGCCGTCGATCGAGAGGATTTCGTCGCCTTTGCGCAGCGGGCCGTCGGCGATTACGAAGACCCGGTCGTCGGCGTTGCGCACCTCCGCCGGAACGGTGTTGTAACCGAACATATTGTATTTGACCGCTGCGGCGTGCGAATCGCACAGTTCCCGCAGGAGCATGGCCTGGTTCGGATTACCAGGGGTAGGCTTTGGAATGAAAAGCGGAATGTATTTCTCCGGAATTTCGCTCCATTTCGTGTCGGTGAGGTTGCGGTTCGGCGCGAAGTATTCGATGACGTTCCAGAAGCGGAACAGATGAAGTATCCGGTAACCGCAGTCGTCGGACGAACCGGCGGTGCTTTCGTTGCTCATCACGAAGTTTCCTGCGTTCGCTGTAAAATCCGTGTAGCGGTTCCCTTTTCGCTTGGCATAGCGCAGCTCCTGCAGAAGCTGCGAGAGGCTGCCGCCCAGCCGCGCCGTATCGCGCGTCCAGCTCAGGTCGGCCGTTTCGACCCATTTCAGCGTTTTTAGCGCTTCGTCGTATTCCGCCTTGTCGGCGCTGAATCCGCCGAGTCCCTTCACCCATTCGTAAAGCGTTTTATTCCGCTCCGCGGGGGCGGCTTTGGCGATGTGCGGCAGAAGTCCGAAAAGCTCGTAATCGGCGTTGAGCGTCGAATCGGCGAAAGCAGGATGGTGGTATTTGACGTAACCCCATATGCGGCAGGCGACGCCGAGGTTTTCGGCAACCTGCGGATTCCGGGCGTCGAGCGAGTCGAGCGAGAAGCCCGACGAGACGGAGTAATCGGGGTAATGTTTGGGCTGTACGGATGTGCAGCAGGCGCAACAGATTGTTGCGGCAAGAAGCAGGAGGAATTTCATGTCAGTGAGAGGTTGGTTTCCTGCAAAACGGGCGTTTTCAGCGGTTTAGTATCTCCCGCTGCCGCTTTTTTATGCAGGGGACCGGTCTTCCCTGGACTGTCCCGCGGCGGTACTTTCCGCCTCCAGCTGCGCCCGCGATTTCGATTTGGTCACCAGCCAGACCCCGGCGAAGACGCACAGGGCCGCAGCAGCCTTGGTGAATCCGAACGTGTCGAGACCGATTGCGACCGTGAAAAGCACCGCCACGACGGGCTGCACGTAGTTGTACATCGACACCACCGTGGGCCGCAGGTAGCGCTGGCCGATCGGAACCATAAAATAGGAGAGGAAGGTCGAGCAGACGACCACATAACCGATTCCGGCCCATGTTTCGGGCGCGAGCGCGGCGTAGTCCACCGCCGTGAGCGGCCGGTAATAAATTGCTATGGCGACGACGGCCGCGAAAAGGAACATCCATTTCATGGTCGTTACGGGCGAGTATTTGACGATTACGTTGCGGAAGGCGGTGAGGTAGGTGGCGTAGCTGACTGCGCTGACGATGCACAATACGTCGCCCTTGACGCTGCTCGTGTGCCCTGTTCCGTGCTGGCTTACCAGGATCAGGAGCAGCGCCCCGGCGCAGCCGAGAAATACGCCGCCCGACTTGAGCCATGTGATCGGTTCGCGCAGGAACAGCGTCGCCAGCACCATCGTCAGTACGGGAACCACCGTGGCGATGATCGACGAGTCGATGGGCGAGGTGAGCGACAGTCCCCAGAGGAAGAGCATCTGGTTGAGCTGGATGCCGAACACCGAAGCGAACAGCAACAGCAGGATGTCGCGCCGTGCGACTTTTTCGCGGGGCAGGAAAAACGAAACGGTCCAGAACAGCAGGCAGGCTCCCAGCATGCGGTAGACGCTCAGCGCGAACGGGCTGACCCCTTCGGGATTCGCCTCCGACCACAGTACGCTCTTGCCGATCGGTGCGTTGAGGCCCCAGACGAGATTTGCGACCCAGAGGGCCGTGTGGCCTTTCAGTTTTCCTTTGTCCATGTCATTGCGGGATTGACGCGGCAAATATAGGCAAAATTTGGTGTAATAATTGCCCCTCGGAGTTTTCGTGAGCAAAACGCGTTACAATATCGACCTGGTATTTGCCAATGTCTTTTTCGGAGCGAATTTTTCGTTCTATGTCTCCCTTACGCGCAATTACCTGGACTTCCAGCAGATATTCATGCTTCAGGTGCTTTCGGCGGCGGTGTTTTTCATCCCCTTCGCGCTCTTCTCGAAGCAGTCGTTCCGCATCCGCTGGCGCGATGCGGGCAATATCCTGATCGTCACGATGCTGATCGTCTACGGCTGGATGTATATGCTGCTCTGGGGATCGTCCTATACTACGCCCATCGACGCTTCGATCATCTCGACTCTCGGTCCCGCCGTGACGCTGATCATGGACCACCTGATGCACCCGCGCAAATACATCAAGGCGCGGGTCGTGGGCGTTGTCTGCGCCCTGATCGGCGCCGCCGTCCTGCTCTTCGACCACGGGTTCGTACTCACCCACGGCAGCCGCGCCTACGGCAATGCGCTGGTGCTGGTGGCCGTGGTGGCGATCGCCATCAATACGGTGATTATCAAGCCCCAGCTTGAACGGCTGGGGACGCTGGTGGTGATGGGGTGGTATTATATCATCGGACTGGCCGTGACGGCGCCCTTTTTCTGGAAATACATCGCCCATACGCAGTTCCTGAAACTGCCCCTCCAGGCGCAGGCCGAACTGGCGTACATCCTGATTCTGGGTACGGTGCTGCCCATGTACCTCCTGTACCGGGGTACGGAGAAACTCACCTCGGTCCATACGGCGCTTTACCGCTATATCCAGCCGGTGATCGCCGGCATCCTGGCCATCGTCCGCGGGCAGGCCGTCTTCGACACGGCCAACGTCGTGGCCCTGATCTTCATTTTTGCGGGCGTGGTGCTGGTGGTGATCGGTTATAAATATTACGTCCGCCACGGACTGCCGCCCGTGGGCAGCGACGGAAAACTGCGCGCTTAGTCCGCCAGCAGGCGTTCGCGCCACGTCCCGGGCACGGGCATGCTCTGCTGCCGTTCGAAATCGAAGGCAACCATCACCGAGCGGCTCTCGCTGCGCACCTGGCCGCCGACGAGCAGCTGCTGGAAGAGCGTAAGGCTTTTGTTGCCGATTCTCTCGCAGGTGGTCGTGACGCGCACCTTGTCGTGCAGGCGGATCTGTCCCATATACGAGGTCGATGTGGAGACGGTGATGATGCGCAGGCCGCCCAGCAGCACTTCGTCGCCGAGTATCTTTTCGTAATACTCCATTTTACCCACGTCGAAATACATCTGCTGCGAGACGTTGTTCACGTGCTGGAACGGATCGACGTCCGAGAAGCGTTTCTGGATGGAAGTTTCTAACGTTTTTGCCATGTGCTGTTATTCACGGATGATTTTCACTTCGCCGCCCTCGCCGAAGGCGATGATCGACGACGCTTTTTTCGTGGGCTTGCCTTCGAAGCGGGGATTGACGACGAAATCGACGCCGTCGATGATCTCGCGCGACACTTCGGCGAGTCCCGCGGGCGTCGCTTCGCCCGAAATATTGGCCGAGGTCGAGACCACGGGCCGCCCCAGCCCCCGCATTATCCTCTGGCAGAATTCGTGGTCGGGAATCCGTACGCCGAGCGTCCGCTCTTCGGGAATCAGGTTCGCGGCGACGCCGACCGCTCCCGGAAGGATTGCCGTCAGCGGACTGGTCGCCAGCTCCATGACTTCGAACGCGATGCCGGGGGCCTTGTTCACATAGCGCACGACCATGTCGGACGAAGCGCACAGCACGAGCATCGACTTCTTGTTTTCGCTCCGCTTGAGTTTGTAGATGCGCTCCACGGCTTCGGCGTTCGTTGCGTCGCAGCCCAGTCCCCAGACCGTGTCGGTGGGGTAGAGGATAATGCCTCCCTCTTTCAGCACGCGGACCGCCTCGTCGGCCTCCCGCTGTAATTCGGTATTGTTTTGCATAGGTGTTTGTTTTGACGCGCTTCCGCCGTTCGTGCCGGATGCGCCGCGATTTCGCGGAATTGCATGTGCCGCGGCTCCGGCCGGCGGCGCGGAATGACGTCGTGTCGGTATCCTGTTATTTTGCGGGCAGCACCTCGATCCAGTAGTCGTCGGGATCGCTGATGAAATAAAGCCCCATGTCGTGGTTCTCGTAACAGATGCAGCCCATGGCGCGGTGGTATTCGCGGACGGCGTCGTAGTCGCCCGCCACGCGCATGCAGAGATGGCTCTCGTTCTCGCCCAGCTCGTAGGCTCCGGCGTGGTCGCGCAGCCAGGTCAGTTCGAGCCGGAATCCCGTTTCTTCATCGCTCAGATAGGCCAGTATGAAACTTCCGTCGCTGGCTTCCTTGCGTTTGATTTCTTTCAGGCCCAGCGCCTTGTCGTAGAATTCGAGACTGCGTCCGAGGTCGGTGACGTTGATGTTGAAATGGTCGAACCTGCTTTTGATTTCCATAATTCCCAAATTTAGTATTGTGCAAAATTACACAAATATCGTGAAATCCGCATACGCGCCGCCGATAATAAATTTTACCTGTAATTCTCAATTTTTAATTCTTAATTTTATACCTTTGCACCACGAACGAAAAATAATAATGAAAAATTCATATGGGAAGAGCTTTTGAGTATCGCAAAGCGCGCAAAATGAAGCGTTGGGGACATATGGCCCGCGTATTCACCAAATTGGGAAAAGAGATCGAAATCGCCGTCAAGGCCGGCGGTCCGGACCCTGCGGGCAACACCCGTCTGCGCATCCTGATGCAGAACGCCAAGGCCGAGAACATGCCCAAGGAGAACGTCGAACGCGCCATCAAGCGCGCCACGGAGAAAGACGCCGCCGATTACAAGGAGGTGGTGTACGAAGGATACGGTTCGCACGGCATCGCGTTCCTCGTGGAGACCGCGACCGACAATACCAACCGCACCGTGGCCAACGTACGCATGCACTTCAACAAATGCGGCGGTACGCTGGGCAACAGCGGCAGCGTGGCGTTCATGTTCGACCACAAGTGCGTCTTCAAGTTCCACCCGGCCGAAGGCGCCGATATGGAGGAACTCGAACTGGAGATGATCGACCTGGGTGTGGACGAATTCTATCCCGAGGAGGACGGCGTTACGGTTTACGCCCCCTACGAGTCGTTCGGCGCCATCCAGAAGTGGCTCGACGACAATAGTTACGAGATTGTATCGGGAGAGTCGGTTTACCTGCCCACCGATACGAAGGAACTCGACGCCGAAGGCCGCGAGTCGATCGAAAAACTGGTCGAGAGACTCGAAGAGGACGACGACGTGACCAATGTTTACCATAACATGAAAGAGCCTGACGAAGAGTAATTTCCGACTTCAGGACTATAAATCCGGTCCGCCCCGAACGGCATTGTCCGCCCGGGGCGGATTTTGTTTTGC
The DNA here is from genome assembly GCA_934754975.1 of uncultured Alistipes sp. Classification (GTDB taxonomy): domain Bacteria; phylum Bacteroidota; class Bacteroidia; order Bacteroidales; family Rikenellaceae; genus Alistipes. The sequence goes on from CAKVKI010000159.1 coordinate 5,711, forward strand.
ATCCGTTTGTTTTTATCTTTACCCTCCTGAAAGAGATTGTTCCCGTAATAATTGCAGCCTATGATTGACGCCGATTTGCATATCCATTCGGAATACAGCAGCGACGGAGAGTTCCGTGTCGCCGACCTCGTCGGCAAATGCGCCGCCGCGGGAACCCGCATCTTCTCACTGACGGACCATAACTCCGTGCGGGGGCTGGACGAAGCCCGCGACGAAGCTTTGCAGGCCGGATTGGGGTTCGTGCCGGGCATCGAGATCGACTGTAACTTCGAAGGTACGGACCTGCATCTGCTGGGCTACCGTATCGACTGGAAGTCTCCCGATTTCCGGGCGCTGGAAGAGACCGTCGCCGCCAAAGTCATGGCGTCGTTCGGCCAGACGGTCGATAAACTCCGTAAGCTGGGATTTTCCGTCGATGAGCAGGCTGTGCTGGCC
>CAKVKI010000160.1 GCA_934754975.1 uncultured Alistipes sp.
GTTCCAATCCGAATACGCCCTCGTAGTTGAGTACGTTGGGCCATGTGCGTGTGAGTCCTGTGGGTTTGAAGATGCCGTGGAAGTCGAGCAGCATCCTGTGTTCGGCGCACACCTCGGCGGCGCGGTGCAGGAAATCGACCATCGGCTGGTCGTCGCGGTCCATGAAGTCCACTTTGAAACCCTTGACGCCCATGTCGGCGTAATGTTTCACGACCCGCTCCATGTCGCGGTCGAAAGCGTGGTATCCGGCCCATAGGATGATGCCGACGTTGCGCCGGCGGGCGTACTCGACCAGCTCCGGCAGGTCGATTTCGGGAATCACCTGCATCAGGTCGGCCTGCTTGTTCACGGCCCAGCCCTCGTCGAGAATCACGTACTCCAGTCCGTGGTCCGCCGCGAACTGGATATAGTATTTATAGGTGTCGTTGTTGATGCCCGCCCGGAAACCGACTCCGTACAGGTTCCATGCGTTCCACCACTCCCAGGCCACCTTGCCGGGTTTGATCCACGAGGTGTCGGCGATCTTCGAGGCGGGGGCCAGCCGGTAGACCATGTCGTTGTCCAGCAGCTGGCTGTCGTCCTTCGAGACGATCGCCACGCGCCACGGGAACGAACGTGTCCCTTCGGTGGCGGCGATGTAGTTCTCGCGCCCGGTGACCAGCATCTGCAGGCGGTTGTGGCCGCCCTGCTCCAAGGTTTTGGGGTAGGGCGCGAAGACGCCTTTGAGCTGCGGGGTTTCCGCCGAAGCGTTGAGGTAAAGTCCCGGATAACCCTCCAGGTCGGCCTCCGTGATGACCATTTTGCGGCCGCCGGGCAGCTCGACGAGCATCGGCAGGAAGATCAGCCGTCCGGGGTCGAGTTTGGTGAGCGGCTGCCGCGTGTAGGTGTTCTCGAACGAGTTGAAGAACTGCGATTCGAAATCCCCCGATTCGCCGCGGGCGACATAGGGTGCGTAGGCCGTATAGTCGGCCGGAAAGTTGAAGGCCGCCAGTTCGTTTTCGATCAATAACTGACCCTTTTTGCGGGTGGTGAAGCGGTAGGCCAGTCCGTCGTCGTAAAGACGTACCGTCAGTCCGTAATCGCCGCGCAGCGAGAGCGTCAGTTCGTTGTAGCGCTCCTTTACGCTCGTTTTCTTGTAGAAGGGCGAGGCGATCGCGGCGTCGGCCGAACTCTTCCGGGTTTTAGTCACTTTGGGATTTGCGCCCAGCGTTTGGCCGCCGGCGAGCGTCAGGGCTACGGGCGAGGGGGCGAGCAGGGTTTCCCCGTCGGCCGCAAGCGAGATGCGGAGATCGGAGCCGACGGCGACGGCGGCCTCCAGCGTCCCGTCGGGGGAGGTCAGCGTGTAGGTTTTCTGGGCCATGAGCGGCAGTGCGCATGCGGAGCAGAGAAACAGAAACAGCGGTTTTAAAGTCATGGTTTGCGGTGTTGGTGATTATTGTGCATAAAGGTAATAAATCCCGCGGAAAAACAGGCGGAATGTACTGGAAATTCGATCGGTCCGGTGGCGAAAACGGCGGGCGTCGTCCCTGTGGCGGGCGGGGAAGTGCGGAGTGCCGGGGCCGGGCCGCCGGGCGGATCACCGTCTTTTGGGCGCGAACTGTTCGCGGTATTCCGAGGGGGTGATGCCCTTGAGCTGGCGGAAGGTGCGCGAGACGTTCTTGATGTCGGAGAAACCCAGTTCGGCGGCCGCTTCGGAGACGCTCTGGCCTTCGCAGAGCAGCTGCATCATCTTTTCGATGCGGACCTGTATGATGTAGTCGTAGATCGAGGTGCCCATGCTCTTCTTGAAGCGGGTTTCGAGCAGGCGGCGCGACAGGGGAACCAGCTTCACGAGTTCGTTGACCGTGATTTTCTGGCTGATGTTCTCATGGATGTACCGCAGCACTTCGGCGATGTGCGGGTCGTTGTTGGCGTAGATGTCGGTAGACTGCCGCGTGACGATGTGGGTCGGCATCACCATGACGTCCTCCCACTCCGCTTCGGGGTTGCGGATCAGCCGGTCGATCAGGCGCGCCACGTCGTAACCGCCCTGTTCGACGCCCTGGTTGAGCGACGAAAGGTTGGGCGCCGAGAGCTTGCAGATCGTCTCGTCGTTGTCCACGCCCAGGATGGCGATGTCGTTTGGAATGCGGGAATTTCCCCCCCCCTCGATCTGCAGGCACGCCTCTGTAATATGATACGCCTGGTTGTCGTCGCAGGCCATGATCGCTACCGGCTTGGGCAGCGACTGCAGCCACGTGATGAGCTGCGTGGAGTCGTAGTACCACAGATCGTTCTGGGCGCTGCTGCGCAGCGACGAAAAGGTGAATTCGGAATTGGCCGCTTCGATCGTCTCGCGGAATCCCTGGCAGCGTTCGTCCGAGAAGTCGATGCCCCGCGTGCCGTAGAAGGCGAAGTTGCGGAAACCCTTTTGCAGAAAGTACTCGGCGGCCATCCTGCCCGCCGAATAGTGCGGGCCGGTGATGTTGGGGATGGTGGTGAAGCGTTTCTTGAAGTCCTGCGCGATGGCTATGATCCCGTTTTTGCGGAACAGTTCGACGTTGTCGGTGTTGTAGAACTGGCCGATCACGGCGTCGGCCTTCATGCGCAGCGCCCACTCCACGACGGCTTCGATGCCGAATTTGTCGCGTATCGACAGCGGCAGGCGGCACAGGCTCCATGCCTGCGCCGTGTCGTGCGCATAGCGCGCCATGCCGAGCAGCAGTTCTCGGGCGTACGCTTCGGAAAAATCGGTCAGGAAAATTACGCGTGCCATCGTTCGGGTAGTATCCGTTCGACGGTAAAGGTAGCTTTTTTTTCGGAAATCCGGGTAGTTTTTGCGATTTTTCGGCGGCGGAAGGAGCCGCTTCGTGAACGCCGGGCGGGAAATGACGGTTCTGCGCAATTTGAGGAAGTAAAAGCGCAAATAGCCACAGCGGGGCGTAATCACTTTTCTATATTTGTATGACCTAAACTGCGATCGGCATCGGAAAGGCGAAGATAGAAAGGCGCGGAGTTGTAATATCGCTCCGGAATCCCTATCTTTGATTTGCATTTTCCGGGCGGTTTGCACTACCGAACTACTGCTATGACCAAAAAATTCACCCTTCTGCTGCTGGCCCTCGCGGCCCTTGGCTGTTCGCCGCGGTCCGCCGATCCCGTCGATTATGTAAACCCGTTCATCGGCACCGGATTCCACGGTCATACCTATCCGGGTGCGACCACGCCTTTCGGCATGGTGCAGCTGAGTCCCGACACCCGCGCCGGCAACTGGGACGCCTGCGCCGGCTATCATTACAGCGATACGACGATCGACGGCTTTTCGCATACGCACCTGAGCGGTACGGGATGCGCCGACCTTGCGGATATCCTGTTCCATCCGACCACGCGCGAAATCGTGATCCACGACGGCGAGTGCGTCTTGCAGCCCTATTTCTTTTCGCATGACGACGAGCGGGCTTCGTGCGGTTACTATGCCGTGACGCTGCCCGATGTGAATATCGGGGTCGAACTGACCGCCGCACCCCGTACGGGCGTACACCGTTACACCTTTGCGGGCAAAGGTCCCCGGCAGGTGATCGTCGATCTGCTGCATACGGTCACCGAGGAGAAGATCGACCTGCGCGAACTCCGTCAGACGGCTCCCGGCGAGCTGGCCGGCATGCGCCGTACGCAGGGGTGGGTGCCCGATCAGTATGTATTCTTCGCGGCCCGCTTCTCGGAGCCGTTCGCCGACGTGCAGCTGTTGGGGGACAAGCAGGCCGTGCTGACCTTTGCGCCCGACGTGCAGACGCTCACGATCGCCGTGGGACTGTCGTCCGTCAGCGTTGAAAACGCCCGCGCGAACTCGCTTGCGGAGGTTCCCGAACTGGATTTCGACGCCGTGCATGTACGTGCCGTCGGGCAGTGGCGCGAAGCGCTGGGCGACATCGTCGTCGAAGGCGGCTCGCGCGACGAGATGATCAACTTCTATACGGCGCAGTACCATACGAAACTGACGCCCAACCTGATGAGCGACGTAAACGGCGAATACCGCCGCCACGACCAGACCGTTGCGCGGATGCCCGAAGGAGAGTCCTACTACTCGACGTTCTCGTTGTGGGATACTTTCCGGGCGTGGAACCCGCTCCAGACGCTGGTCGATACCGCGCTGGTAAACGACATGATCCGCAGCATGCTCGACATGTACGATTCAACGGGCGAACTCCCGATCTGGCCGCTGGCTTCGGGCGAGACGGGCACGATGATCGGCTACCATGCCGTGTCGGTCATTGCCGACGCCTATCTGAAGGGAATTCGCGGCTATGACGCCGACAAGGCGCTGGAGGCGATGATCCGTTCGTCGAACATCAATAAGAAAGGTTCGGATTATTATACGGCGCAGGGATATATACCCTCCAATATCAAGCGCGAATCGGTCTCCTGCACGCTGGAATACGCCTACGACGACTGGGCGATCGCCCGCATGGCGCAGGCCATGGGCCGCGACGACATATTCGGGGAATACGCGCGGCGGGCGCTCAACTATGTAAATGTTTTCGACGGCTCGACCTGCTTTTTCCGCGGCCGTCAGTCCGACGGCAACTGGTCCGCGCCGTTCGAAGAGTTCGCCACGGGCCGCGACTATACCGAGGCCACGCCGTGGCACTACCGCTTCTTTGTGCCGCACGACGTGAACGGCCTGATCCAGCTCTTCGGCAGCCGCGAAGCGTTCATCCGCGAAATGGACCGGCTCTTCACGCTCGAATCGGATGAAATGCAGCTCGACGTGAGCGATGTGACGGGTCTGATGGGGCAGTACGCCCACGGCAACGAGCCGAGCCACCATATGGCTTACCTCTATAATTATGTGGGACAGCCGTGGAAGACGCAGGAGCTGACGCGCCGTCTGCTGCACGAGATGTACGCCCCGACGCCCGAAGGCATCATCGGCAACGAGGACTGCGGCCAGATGTCGGCATGGTACATCTTCTCCAGTCTGGGCTTCTATCCCGTATGTCCCGGCTCGAACGAATTCGCGCTGACCGCGCCCAAGTTCCCGAAAGCCGTCGTGCGGCTGGCCAACGGCCGTACGCTGACCGTTACGGCCGACAATCCGCGCCGCCGCGTCTATATCGCTTCGGTGATGCTCGACGGGAAGCCGATCGACCGGAATTACATCACCTATGACGAGCTGATGCAGGGCGGTGAACTGCACTTTGCGCTCCGGCCGCGCCCCGATTACGAACGCGGGACGGACGATGCGGCCGCGCCCCATTCGCTGACCGGCGGCGAGGTGGTTTCGATTCCCTATACCACGCAGAACGTGAGCCTGTTCACCGAGCCGCTCGCCGTCGCTCTGGCGACGACGACCGCCGGAGCGGAAATCCGCTATACGCTCGACGGCTCGGAACCTACGGAAGCGTCTGCGCTTTACGCCGCTCCGGTGCCGGTGGACCGTTCGCTGACGCTCAAGGCCAAAGGATTCAAATCCGGCGCCGCGCCCAGCCGTACGCTGACGCTCGAAGCCGAGAAGGCGGTGTTCCGCAAAGGCGCCGCCGCAGGGGAAACAACCACGCGTCCCGGCGTCGCCTACAGCTATTACGAAGGCGTTTTCGCGTGTGTGAACGATATTCGGAAGGGAAAATACGTGTCGTCCGGCACGATGCCTGCGCCCTCGATCGCCGAAGCTCCGCAGGAGGATCATTTCGGTTATGTTTTCACGGGATTGATCCTCATTCCGGAACGGGGCGTCTGGGAGTTTATGACCAAGAGCGACGACGGCAGCGTGCTGATGATCGGCGACCGCAGGGTGGTGGACAACGACGGGTCCCACGCTTCGGTCATGGCGACCGGACGCGTGGCGCTCGAAGCGGGACTGCATCCCTATACGCTGCTCTATTTCGAGGATTACGAGGGACAGGATCTCTCGTGGGGATGGAAAGCGCCCGGAGCGGAGGGCTTCGAAGCGATCCCCGAAGCGAACCTGCGTCTGACGGATTTCGGGGAAATTAGTTTTGATTAAAAATATGGAGTTATGAAACGATTGATTTATCTTCTCGCAGCGGTTGCGTTCACCGCCTGCGGTTCGGCGACTTCGCTGAATGTGATGACCTTCAACATGCGTTACGACAATCCCGAAGACGGACAGAAC
>CAKVKI010000161.1 GCA_934754975.1 uncultured Alistipes sp.
GCCTGCGAAAGAGACCTTTTTCAGATGGCGCACCGACTCGGTCCGCGCTCCGGCGTTCCAGCTGTCGTCCGACGACGAGTGGCCGGTCATTCCGCCGTTCTCCTTGGTGAAATAGATTTCGGCATAGGAGCGGCTCAGGCTGTCCTGCCGGATACCCGCGGCGTTCGGACCGCCGTTCCACGGATTGCGGCGAAAAACATAGTCGAAACGCTCCTGCGCCGCGGCGCCCGAGACGGCGATTATCATCAACAGTGTTAAAATCCGTCTCATAGGCTATTCACGCAAAGATTGTGTCTCACGCTCGTAAAAATCGTTCGACGAATTATTGGTATCCACATATCTGTCGAATCCGGCGCTCTGGGTAGCCTCTTCGTCCAGCCGGCGGTGAATGCTGTGGCCCTGCGCCTTGGCTGAGAATCCGACATATCCGGCGTCCACATCGGTATGCAGGCGTTTGTTTTTGGTCGACTCCGACAGATTGCACACCTCGACGCCGTCGACGATCCACGACCACGGAATTTTCGAATAGACGATACTGCCGCTGGCGATCGTAGACTCCAGGTCATTGGCCAGGTAGGCGTCCAGATCGAAGTCGCCGGGCGCCCGGAAAAGGATCACGGCGGGCGAATTCTGCGAGATCACATAGACCACGGCCGTATTCGTTCCTGTTTTTTTCAGCACTTTCATATAGTGCGACTCGTCGATCTGATCGCCGGGCACAGGCGTGGGATGCAGTCGGTTGCCGGGATAATGCACCATGTCGTAAAGTACGAAGTAGCCTTTCCGGTTGAGGTTCACCGACTGGGAATAGGTTTGCGTATGGTCTACGCCGTAGTAAGCCACGACGGTCTCTTCGCCCGGTTCCAGCGGGAAATCCTTACCCGTTCCGGGGAACATCCAGATACAGTCCGGCATGGCGGCGTATTCGCGGAAAACAATGTTGCCCGAGGGGTCCGTACTCGTCCACGGATTGCCCGTGTTCGAATTGTAAGGCGCGACCATGCCCAGACAAAGACCGTCGAGGTAGTAAGTATCGAAACTGTTGTTGTGCAGGACGATATACTTGTCGTCGGCATACGAACCGGTTGCAGGCGGGTCCTGCGGACAGCCGCCCGAATAGATTTCCTTGATGAGGATCGTACCCGGCTTGGCATATTTCAGTTCTACGCTCACCTCCCGGTCCGCGCCGGCGAGGTCTACCTGCTCGACGGCGCCGTTAAAAACCGTCGAAACGTCGGGACGGTCGAGTACCGAAAGCCGGTAATGCCCGGCGGCCACGTCGAAGCCCACCATGCCGCGCGCATCGGTTTGTGCAGTGTAGACGTTGCTCGAATTGCGGTCGGTGAGTTTTACCGGAACGCCCTCCCGCAGGAAGGAGGCATACTCTTCGGGATACACGACCTGCACGCTGAGCGACCGCAGCGTATCGCCGTAAGGATTCCCCTCGAACGACGTACAGCCGGCGGCCAGCAGACAGGATATTATGCAAAATAACTTTTTCATCGTTTTCAGAATTTAAGACGCACCGTAAGACCGTAATAGAAATCGGGCGTAAAGACCACCTTGACTCCCGAAGCGTACGACGCGACGAAAGGCCGGGAATTGGTGAAGTTATTGGCGTAAAACGAAATGGAAACATGGTCCCCGATCTCTTTGGTGATGCTCAGGTTGGCCGAGAAATAGGGATCGTACCCATCGCCGTTGAAAGAGTAGGCATTGCCCGAACGCAGCATCAGGGAGGAGAAAGCCGGATCGTTTTTCTCGGCGTCGGTAAAGGGATGGCGGTTGCCGTCGAGGTCGAGGTAGGCCACGGGCCAGATCGCCGTGTAGCTGTTGCCGCCGTAGATGCTGCCGCCCGTGGGATTGCGGTCCTCATCCACGTTGAAAGCGTATTCGCGGCCGTCGTACTCCGAGAGGTTCTGCGACCGCTTCACCAGCGAAGCTTCGAGCCGCAGGGTGACGATCATACGGATCGCGGGCACATGCGTCGTGGCCGTCAGGTTCGCGTCCAGCGCATGGGTCTTGCGGCCGTTGTAGGTCACGACGGAACTCCCTCCGTTATCAGCGTAAATACCCACATAAGGGAAGAATTCGCCGCCCGTCGTGGTCGAAGGATAATAGGACGCCTCGCCTTTATTGACGTATTTGGTGAAACCGTAAGCCCCGTCCAGCCGCAGCTGCGTACGAATGGGGTTGATCTGCGGGAAGTCCACGACGAACTCCAATCCCATGCGATCCACGGGCGAACCGTTGTTCTGATAGGTATTCTTGACGAAAGTCCGCTTCGTGGAAGTCGTCTCCATGGCGATCCAGCCGGCCGAGGGCTTGTCCTTGTCACGGACGAAAATCTCTCCCGTCTGGCTGTCCACCCTGAAGAGCGGATTCGCCGGCATCTGGAAAGAGGAGCCGTCGGGCATCTTCGAGGGCAGGCCCATCACGTTGTAGGAGAACGGCTCGTAGGAGGCGCTCAGTTTATAGGGGTATTTCGTACGGTTGAAATAGCCGACCAGCGAGATCGAAGTGCCGCCGATACGCAGATCGACGCCTACTTCGGCGTTGCGGTTGCGCTGCCAGCGGAGGTTGTCGTTGTAGAGTATCTGGTAAGGCTGCGTATGATAGACGTAAACGCTCCGGTTCGGGCTGTAGGTATTGCTGAACACCCGCGTATCGCGGTATTCGGGCAGCGGATAGAGTACGTTGAACGACGGCAGTTTCTCGGTGATGCCCCAGCCGCCGCGGACGGTCAGGCGGTCGTTGATGCGCAACTTCAGGTTCAGGCGCGGCGAAAGGCTCGAAGTATTTTCATACTCCGTATTTTCGATGAACGTCTTTTCGGCGCGCAGGCCCGCCATCAGCTGCAGCGAGGCCGTTCCCAGCGGCACGGTCAGCGTCTCCTCGAGGTAAGCCGCGAGGTTGTGCATGTAGGGAATATCGGTATAGGGGCGGGGGCGGTATCCGTCAGGAGCGAGGGGGGGGGCTGCGTAATACTCGCCGTCCCCGACGTTGCCGTTGGCGCGCCACGACGCACCGATCTTGGCATTGCTGTGTACATCGCCCCAGCTGCGGACCCAGGTGGCCTTGAGGTTCGCCGCGTAATCGAGTTGCTTGGAGTCGATATAGCGCGTCGTATAGTAAGTCGCCGGCAGCATCTCGGCGATGTAATAGCCCTCGCTTTCGGCATGGACGGCAGGCGTCTCCGTGGCCGACGACTGGTAGGTATGTTTGCGGGCGAGGTTGTCGGCATAGCTGAGCGACGCATCGAAATCGACACACGTGATCCACGGCTTGTTGATCAGCCATTTGAGCGACGTATTGGCCCGCAGGGCATTATCGCGCACCTTCTCCCACTCGCCCATCTGCGCGTCGGGGTCGTCCTCGGTATTCATGCCGCCGATGTTGGCCGTCACGCCGAAGTTGAACCGCAGAACCTTGGCGAAAGTGTTCTGGTAATTGAGCGCAATGCCCGTACGCGAATAGGAGGTATAGGGCGACGTAGGATTCTTCATGGCCTGCGTGTACTCCACATTGCTGTTCAGCACGCCGCGGTTAGTCCCCAGGTCGAAGCCCTTCGACGCGGAAATCTGTTTCGTGCGGGGATTGGTCGAGAGTACCAGCGTGTAGGGCGTCTTGCCCTTGCGGGTGGAGATCTTCACCACGCCCGACGAAATATCGCCGTACTCGGCCGAAGGCACGCCCGTCACCACTTCGACCGACTCGATGTTCGTCGAAGCGATGTTGCGGGTGCTCGCGCCCGACATGTCGCCCAGCGAAGCGTTGGTCGAAATACGCACGCCGTCCACCTCGACGGCCGTGCCGAACGAGGCGTTTCCGGCCGTGGAACCGCCGCTGCGCAGTGAAAAAATATTGTCTTTCGTCAGATCGGGATTTATCGTCTTGCCGCCCGGCAGGAGCGACGAGATATCCGAAGCGTTCACCATTTGCAGGTGGTCGATGGCATTGCCGCCGATCGTACGCGAGGTGGCCATGGCATTGGGCGCCTCCTTGGCCGTCACGACGACGCTTTCCAGCTTCAGGTTGTCCTCGGGCGCATAGAGCGCGATACGTCCCATGCCGGCGCGGACGTCGAGTTCGGTTTCCGTGGTCGCGTATCCCAGACACGACACCACGAAACGGGCCGCGCCCCCGGGCACGCCCTTCACGGTGAAATTACCGTCGCCGTCGGCCACGGCCCACAGTCCGGCCTGCGGCAGTTCGACGACAGCCTGTGCGATCGGTTTGTCGGTGCCCTTGACCAGTACCCGGCCCGATATATCGTAACGCTGCGCCCAAACGACGGCCGGAATTAGCGTGAATAACAGTAGTAGAAGTTTCCTCATATGATTGACCTAACGCAACAAATATAGCTAAAATGGATATTTTATGAGCGATTCCGGCCGTTTTTTTTGACCTTTTCAACAATTATTACCAATCCAAATAACAATTCAGCCCGGCACGGCAGGCTCCATTTTGCAGGCATTTACAGGCGTTCCGCGCGGAAATGCCTGCATTACAATAAAAAAGGCGGCGGCTTATAAATATAGGTCCCAAAGATTAATATTATTTTTATAGTACTATGTCGTACAAAGTATAAATATTTTACTTATATTTGCGATTATCATCTGAATGTTTATTGGTGTTTAGTAATTTTTTATTGATTTTCGATAAAAATAAATTGTTTTTCAGGAATATTTTAATACCTTTGCTCCCGACGCCATTTCACTCGGCTTACAAATCGTAACTACGCAACCTTACAAAACCGCTTTACAACGGCAGACAGAATATGATAAAGCTGGAAAACATCAACAAAACCTACAACAACGGTTCGCCCCTGCATGTGCTCAAGGGCATCGACCTCACGGTAGAGAAAGGCGAGCTGATCTCTATCATGGGCGCATCCGGATCGGGCAAATCGACGCTGCTCAATATCCTGGGCATCCTCGACGACTACGACAGCGGCAGCTATTACCTGGCCGGCCGCCTGATCAAGGACCTCAGCGAAACGCAGGCCGCCGCGGCCCGCAACAACATGATCGGTTATATTTTCCAGTCTTTCAACCTGATCAACTACAAGAACGCCGTCGAAAACGTCGCCCTGCCGCTCTACTACCAGGGCGTCTCCCGCCGCAAGCGCAACGCCCTGGCGCTCGAATACCTCGACATGCTGGGGCTGAAGGAGTGGGCCGAACACATGCCCAACGAGATGTCGGGCGGCCAGAAACAGCGCGTGGCCATCGCCCGGGCGCTTATCAACAAGCCGCAGATCATCCTCGCCGACGAACCCACGGGCGCACTGGACAGCGTCACTTCGCAGGAGGTGATGAACCTCTTGCGCAGCGTGAACGTCGATATGGGCATGACCATCATCTGCGTCACCCACGAACAGTCGATCGCCGACCAGACCGATAAAATCATCCGCCTGACGGACGGCGTCATCAGCAGTATCACCGAAACCGGACTGGCAAGGCGATGAGAGAGCTGCTGCTGGAGATCTGGACTTCGGTGCGCCGGAACAAACTGCGCACGTTCCTCACGGGATTTTCGGTCGCGTGGGGCATTTTCATGCTCGTTATCCTGCTGGGCTCGGGCAACGGACTCAAAAACGGCGTGCTGTCGAATTTCGGCAACTACGCCACCAACTCGATCACCATTTCCGGCGGCTGGACCTCGAAAGCCTATGCCGGCTACAACAAATGGCGCAGCATCGACCTGAAAAACCGGGACCTCGAAATTCTGGTCAATGAGTTTCCCGAGGTGGACGACGTCGCCGCCAAAGCCTGGTACCGCGGCTCCACGGCCACCTACCTCGACCGCTTCGCCGACATCAGCCTGCGCGGTTCGCTGCCTAAAATCCAGCAGATCGAAGGGGTCGAGATCGTCAAAGGACGCTTCATCAACCCGGCCGACATCCACAACTACCGCAAGGTGATCGTCATCGACGAAGCGCTCGAAAGAATACTTTTCCGCGGCGACGATCCGCTGGGCAAGCCGCTCAAAATCAACAACAAC